>NZ_FWZT01000034.1 GCF_900177345.1 Pseudobacteriovorax antillogorgiicola | reverse complement strand
TATATCAAGCTTTGAAATATCTCGTATCCTGCTGCAATTATGTATTTACTAGGCTATGGTTTTAAAATCGTTGAAAACAATAGTTCTCATAGTAACAAGATAGTCCTCGTGCTCATAGAAGCAAACCCGGTCGGGTATGGGCTTTAATTCTCGGCTGATGGCATCCCCTAGTTTGGCTTCTATTGCTTGGGCTTCAGCCTCTATATTCTTCGTGTAGCTAGCGCTGATAAGAACTTGGGATTGAATGTCAGCAAGGGTTTGAGTGGTTTGAATACTAAATCGATAGTGATGCAAGCTGCTACTAACGGGTAGATTCCCTATAATTGTAGCGGTCGTATTACTAGAAGGTATTACAGACCACTCTGCGGAAGCAGCCCGACTAAGATCCAACTGCCCTTGCTCGTCGGCGATCTGGCAACCGATGTCACTGTTATTGGCTGCGTCTGTTGAGATGATTTGGCAAGCGAGATAGGAGCCTGTTACATTTTGAGGAGGTTGTATTGCTTCGGCCTGTTCGGCATCCAGCTCGATTTCTATACTGGCTTCCGCACCATGATCAACACTGGCTTCGATTTGCTCATCTTTATCTTGCTTCTGCGTCCAGCTACCTGCGCTATTGCATGACACAGTAAACGGTGCAAATGCTAGTGCCCAGAAAAGGTTTTGTATGAATTGATTCATGGTCATGGCCTCCTGTTTTCCGGATCGGTTACGGCGCTGTAATAGTTGAAAAATGTTGTTAAATAGCTTGAATGCCTTTGGAAATACTCCGTTGATATCTCTGTTTCAACACTTGAAAGGAAATATTTTCTAGTCTTCAATTATGATCTGGCGTAATGATCAGCCTCCTAAAATCGCTCTAAAAAATAAGTCTTCCCTGCTAAATAGAAAGCATTAGCGATTGTAAGCGTTCAACTCCACCGCTGAAATTCGAATTAGAAACTAGAAGTCGAGAAAGAAATCTGCTGAGCCGATCAGAAATAAGGACATCGTTCAATCGAATTTGGGGCGCAGAATGAGGCAGTCGTACTTTATATTAATGGTGATCATAACTTTGGTAACGGCCTGTAACGAAAGCAGTCAGCTTTCTGGTGACATCAAGAGCCAACCAGGTGATTCCAGCTCGGCTGACCAAGCGGGAGTCACGGAGCCTGTGATGGTTGGAGGAGCCTTTCTCAGCTGTGTGTATGGAGAATCAGATAGTCCTGCCGATACCATGCGAGTTCAGTGTTTGGCTGCCAATGATGAAACAGAAATTTTAGACCTAGACGCAAAGTTCGTGGCAAACCAAGGTGGGGTTTCACAGGAGCTTTCATTTTATGTCGATCGTGATCAGGGATTGCCATATCAGCTCGAACTGTCGAGTCGAAACTTTGATAAGGGAAAGCCTATATTGGTAGCGATGAAGCTTGAAAAGGACCTTGTTTTAGAATATGTCTTGCCAGCTTATATGCCAAACTACGAGGCTGATCTTAGCGCTGTCGGTGCAGATGCTGATTCAAGCCTTGAGTTAGCCAGTACTGCCATGCTTAATACTAATGCTGCTTTTGGCGATGGCGGTAATTTTAATGCCGCTGCTAATGCAAACTGTAGCCAAGCTCAATTGCAGATCCTTTCTACTGCTGTTGGCACAACGTCAATCGCCACTGTGAAGGCAACCCGACCAACATTTATCAACCAAATCAAGCTCGTTAATATCTGCGGTCTATCAGCTTCCAGTGCCGGTCCTCTCAATCGTGTGGAAATTAGGATAGACGGTGAACTTGTTCGAACGGTCACGATTCCACCGTCCGCGACAGAGTTTATGGCTATGGAAGCGATAGAACTCGATCAACAAGAGCTTGAAATTCAAGTTGTGGCTGGAATGCCTTCTGGAAATAGCATTGATAATTTCTTGATTGGGGCGATCCAGGTTACATCTAACTATGATCTGGAGGTTGTAAGTCCTTGATCACCTCATCAGGTGTTCATGACCTGAGCACCTGTTCACGTAGCTTTCAATAGCCTGGCCGACTCATCCAGCTCCAGACACTAAAATATGAATGAAATTAGGGTATTTAGGGTAGAAATTCCTTTGGGTAAGGTTTTGCAATTTGGTTCATGACGACCGCTGATTACCCGGAGTTGCGCTGATGTTACGCTATCTATTTCTAGCCATTTTGATTATCTCTTGTTCTCCAGAAAAGACTAAACAAGACTTACAAAATACAAGTGAAGTTGTGGAAGATCTCAACTCACTCGATACTGGGACTGTTGAAGATCCTATCGATAAAGGTGTTATTGAAGAACCCGACCTAATAATTGATGACCAGCTAGGAGATGAGCAAGGGCAAGAGCAAGACCTTTCTAACGATGACGATGCTGACCTCAACGAAGATCCATATGAGGATGTTGATGATCAAGATCCCACCCAAGGCAATGATCCGGGGCAGAATGGAATCATGAATGGAGTAAGCATAGATTCTATCACCTTTGAAGGCGATGGCTGTCCAGCAGGGAGCACACTCGTAAATCTTGCAGAGGATGGCATGGCTTTCGATGTGGTATATTCCGAGTTTATCGTTGAGAAAGTACAAGGTGAACAAGGCCAATTACGGGACTGTGAAGTTTCCCTAACCTTAAAATATCCTCAGGGATGGTCGTTTACGCTTCTGAATACGGCTTATCGAGGAGCAGTGTTTCTAGAGGAAGGTGTATCTGCTCAGATATTAGCGAGCTATGGGACTAACGGTAGTAACTTTGGATCAGCAGAGCTTGTTATCCCAGGACCAATCGATGAGTCGTATACTGCACCTTTTGATTGGCAAGATTCTTTTAAATCATCTTGCGACGGCACTGAAGAACTGGTGATTCATACCGAGATTGGACTCAATGGCGGGTTGGATCGAGAAGGCTTTTTTACCGTTGATTCACTCACTGGGCAACTGGAAAGTACCACAGAGATTCTGTGGAGTCGCTGTGATGATAGCTCTCAATCAGACTAAATCAAGATATGCTTCCGGTTTAGAAGGATAAAAAGGGGACTCCTACAGAAAGTCCCCACATCTGAGCACTACGCTCGTCAAATTTCCAACCGATCCAATTCAGCTCCCAAAAGATCTTTCTTCCAAAACGAAGCCAGATATTCTCATAGCTCACCGTTGAGGACGTCGACAAAAACATACCATAGATCAAGTGATAGTTCTTCATGTCAAATGCATGGCGATACACCACTTCACCTCCTTGAGGGAAGATTCCCTGATGGAGCAGCTTTCCCTGTTCTCGATATCGAAACGAAATCTCTTGGAAGCCAAGTAAGGGTACGAAGCTAAGGCGACGATTGTTGGTGGAGCCTAACTCATAAGCGAAGTAAGCACCGAAATTGTTGAATACAGGGCCGGAATTAAGAAGGGCATCAAAGAAGCGAATCGATGTGGTGGGTGTTAGGTCATAGCGCCCATAGATCATGTACGCTGCGGTAAGGTGCTCAGGGACATCCTCATCGCCGTCCTGGGCCTTAAAATAATATGGTCCAAATCCCAGGGCTGTCTTCAGTTTAGCAACGTAAGTTGGTACTTTTGCCTTAAGCTTTACCTTAAAAGGCTTTTTATAGCGGAGTAGATTTATGTCGGTTTCACCCTGACCAGTGAGCTGTAACTGATAGGGTGGGGGGCTGCGATCAGGCAGTCGACTTTCTGCGGGTAGGTAGAAAACATCCAAGACTCCCCGCCTTGTGTGATTGGGGTAGAAATGGCAGCTGATCGATGTAAACAAATCTAGGGTATGATCCAGCTCCAATTGAAAAGGCGAACATGAATGATCGATATAGACATAACGCTGGGTGAAGAACTCAATGTCAGGGGAAACTTTGATCTCTCCGATTTTCCGCCCCTCTTGTACAATATCAACGGCATCTAAAGAAAAAACATCAACGGTGATGTAAATATGGTGGCTCTCTTTTTTCTCAGGGATAAACGATCGGCCCTGATAAACAAAATGTGTGGCTTCAGATTCTTCCATATGAATTGAAATGATGAGTTGTGGCAATTTATTGCCATCATCGAGTTTCTTCCAGGTTAATGAGCCTTGGGAGATCGAAATAAACATCGGAATGGTGTCTGGTCCTAGCCACTGAATATCGATGGAGAACTGATCGAGGGGAATCGCGAACTTGGATTCGTCTGACCTAAGGACCAAGTTTTTAGCTGATGCGCCGGATGACCAGGCTAATAGCAGTAATAGCCCAACAAGGTATTGCATGGATCGGCTTTCGCTGGGTGGAGGTTCACTTCAAGTAATTTTAGCATGGCTTAACTAGGCAGGAAATTCCCGATGAGATTGGAGCTTCCTAGAAAGTGGCAAGTTCGATTTTTAAAATGCGAATGAGGGGAGTTCGCATATTCTGCTCCCACAAGAGCCTTGACTTGGCCAGTTAATGTAGTAATAACAATAGCATATTAGTCTTGCTTGGTTTTCTTTTGATCAGAGAATCTCATAGAATATTTCTAAAAATAGATAAATTTTCTATGAAAGCGGAAAATAAACTTGAAAATGATAACGATATTCATTATTGAATACCTGTTCAACTTGACTAGGGGTATCCATGAATCGAGTTCGGAGTTCTGCGATTAAAATTCATCGTGGATTAGGGTTATTTGTTGCTCTTAATATGCTGGTTATGATCTTAACCGGCACTGTCTTGGTGTTTCGATCAGAGATTGAAGGCCAAGCTGCGAGCCCTAGCCAAGCACCTCAACTACAGCCAGAGCATTTGGAACACGCCTTGGCCCTAGGTCATGAGACCTTTCCAAAAGGCAATGCTCTAGCTGTTTTCTTAGATGACCATGACCCAGATCGCCTGTCCCTACGCTTGGGGAAGGATGGCTCTACAAAGTTTCGCGGTGCCCATCGAGTCGCGTACAGTCTAAGCCAGGAGACGCTTTTGTCCAGTACCTCATCCCAGGAGGACAGTAGCTGGTTGACTTGGGTCCTGGATCTTCATCGCAATTTTCTTATGGGCTCTACTGGCGAGCTGTATGTTTCCCTGATCGGAATTCTATACTTAATCGTTTTAGTCCTGGGTTTTGTCATTTATGGCCCGTATGCGCGGCGCTTGGGCTTTGGACATCTACGGAGCATTCCCAGCAAACCGAAAGTTTGGTGGCTGGATTTTCATAAGTTTTTAGGAACATCGATTTTCGCCTGGTCAGTCCTGATTGGCTTCACCGGTGTTTGCTTGGGTCTTGGGGATCAACTCATCAAATACTATCAGGTAACGGAGCTGCAAAGCTTAGAAGAAAGGCATCAAGAAAGCTACCCTCAAGATGTAGCAGACGTATCCGTGGGAGAAGCCTTTGCCAAAGCTAGAGAAGCAACGAACGGCAGGCTCAGCTTTCTAGCTTGGCCAGGCACACAATTCGCGATCCAGGGTCACTTCTTAATCCTTATGGAAACCCAAGATGGTTGGGCAGCAGATGTAAAGTTGGTTTTGATCGACCGAAAAAATGGCGAGGTAGACGAGGTCCGCTCCTTACCCTGGTTTCTAAGGGTTTTAGTGATCGCAGAGCCACTTCACTTTGGAAACTATGGGGGAACGGCCCTGAAAGTTGTATGGGCTATTCTAGGCTTGTCGTCCCTACTTGCGCCACTCAGTGGGCTCTTGTTCTGGTATTTGAAGCGTCGACCAAGAACTCGCTTACATCCCAGAGAACATGGTGTCCAAAAGGGATTTTTGATTGGCCGTGCAGCATACTTGATTCCCACAGTGCTTTTGGCATTGGGATTACTGGGAGTTTTCTTAACGTATCTATCGAGCGGGATGATGCAGGGCTTGGGTCTTACCCTTGTTGCTAGTCCGTTCGTCTTCATTTTGTATTCACTAGGAATGTCTTTACGTAGCAGAGGTTAGAATGAGTCCACTTACCACACGTCTTACATATTCAGCCCTGGCGGCTTTAATCCCTTCAGCGTCATTGGCTGCGGATACCGATCGCATGGTCATCACGGGTTCTCGGCAATTGGAATCTATCGATCGGATTCCGGCAAATATTCAGGTCCTTGGTGGCGATGAAATCAAGCAAATTTGGGGACCAGGAGATAACCTTAGCACGGTCCTTGGAAAGTTGGTTCCCGGTCTAGGTGCGCCCACCAACAGCGTTTCTAACTTCGGTCAAACCCTACGGGGCCGGAAGATCCTTCTAGTTATCGACGGAGTTCCTCAAACCGAGAATCGCCAGGTTTCTCGGCAGCTTAATAGTTTGCAAACTAAGGCCATCGAACGTATTGAAGTTGTTTCCGGTGCTAACGCTGTTTATGGTCCAGAAGCAACCGGTGGTATCATCCATGTGATTACCCGAAGCCCCGAAGCCGGCCTAGAGAGCATCAGTAGCATCGGTGCTTCTGCTTCGGAACAGAATGTAGGTGATTCAGCAGCTTATTCTGCAAGCCAAACCATAAGCGGAAAGGCTGCCCGGACTGCCTACCTGATCGACTTTAACTACGAGCAGCGCCAGAAAAACTTCGACGGCAATGGTGATCCCATTGCTCCTGAGCCGGCTCAAGTTGGGCGCCTCGATACCCGCTCCATTGATGCTAGCTTAAAACTTAGCTATGATTTAAGCACCGAAACCACTCTGAGCTTGGCAGCCAGAGCGTTTGACGAACAGCAAGACACCGATCAAGTTGTTCAGTCTCAACCGTATCGCTCAGAGGGTGGATTGGACTTAGACGATCAACCCTTTTCAAAATCGATTCAAGGGTCTGTTCGACTCGAAAGCGTTTTGCTAGGTCAGGAACTTGATCTGAATCTGTATACTCGTAGCCGCGAGTATCGCTTCTATCCTTTTAATTTTAACGTGCTCGGCCTTTTTGATCTAACCAACCAGTCGACTTCAAAGTCAGATGTTCTGGGCGCTAAGTTGACAGTACATAGTCCTGTGAGTGACAGTGCCTCACTGACCTGGGGTTTGGATTGGGAGCAAGAGCAGGGAGAGCAAACCGCCGTGGCCTATGATTCTCAAGCTTACGCGCAATCAGGCGGAAGGGCTTTTGAAGGCCAGACAGGCACTTATGACTACGGCCCGGCAGTAGAAACTGAAAAGGCCGCTGCTTTCTTACAAGGGCAATGGAGTCCACGCAGCGATCTGCATGTGAGGGCTGGTGCTCGGTATGAAACTATCACTCAAAAGGTAGACGATTTTGTTAGCCCGTATGAATCAGCATTCTCTCGAAATTGGGGCAATATTTTAGCGGTAGCGCAACAGTTGGAAGATGCAAATCGCATTCCGGCTGGAACAACGAACTTGCTGCCTGAAAGCTACAAAATAAGCGGACAATCGGGGGACACGCTTCAGTATGATGGCAATGCATTTAATCTTGGCTTTGTATTTGATATCAATCCTACACAACAGATCTACGTTAACGGCACCCAAGGATACGAACTGGCTGATACGGCTCGTATCCTTCGGGATAGCCTTGCAGAAGATAGCCAGGCACTCACCTTAGCGCGCTTATTCGGTGCAGAACTTACCAGTACTGGAACCGATGACTTGGACCTAGAGGTGATCAAGACCAACAGCCTAGAGCTTGGCTGGCGAGGCCGTGGGAATGGCTTGAGCTACGGTATCAATGGTTTCTACAATGAGTCAGATAAAACCTACCAGTTTAATCCAGACTTTTCCGTAAGCCTGCTATCTTCCACCAAGCGCATCTATGGTGGTGATCTTTTCATCGATGGTCAGATTGTGGATCGTGTCCAAGGGGGACTGAGCCTTTCTTATACTAGGGGTGAAGTCGAGCAAGAAGAGGCGGAAGGCAATGGTTGGGATACTGTGAGCCCCATAGAAGCTACACCACCGAAGGTGCTAGCCTATTCTGCCTATCGTTATCTTCCAAATCACCAAGTGCGAGCCCAAGTCATGCACCTATTTGCATCTGATAAAGTCGCAGACAATGAGTTTGTAAGTGAGGCCTACACTCTTCTCGATCTCTTCTTTAGAAGCGATATCAGCCCAGCTCAAAGCCTCTCACTTGGCATTCACAATGCAGCCAATACTCAGTATCAGAGTTTGTTCAATCAATGGGCGGAAGCTACTTACGGTGAAGCATCAGGTGCTCCTGGCCATGGGCGACGCTTTAGCCTTAATTATACCTTGAGCCTTTAGGGTAAGATCATCGTGATTCAGTTTATCAAGGCAGCACTGATTTTGTTCGGAACGGCGCAAGCCGTTCAGTTCATTCTCTATCCAGCTCTTGCTGAAGCGTTGCAATTGTCTATCAGCCAAGTAATTGGGGCTTATGCACTAGGGTCGTTCTGCTTTCTGTTTGGGGGACCATTCTGGGCCCTAAAGAGCAAGCAATGGGGCCGCCTAGTGGCCATAAGAATTGGTCTTGTAGGCCAAGTTCTAAGCCTTGGTGCCACACTTTGGCTAATGCTCCGGGGCAATGCTGATAGCAATGGGTTGCTACTGCTCGCTATCAGGATCTTCTATGGTCTTACTGCTTCTGCGATTGTTCCGGTGAGCCAGGCAATCTTGGCTGATTTAAGCGGTCAAGGCAAGCAGCGTCTCAGGGCGATGACGACTCATAGTCTTATGCTAAACATAGGGCGGCTAATCGGTCCGCTTCTTGTTTGGGGTTTGCTAAGCATTCAACTCGAACTCTTTTTTGGTTTGTTAGCCATACTAAATTTGGCCGTCCTTGGAGTCTCCTTGAGATTTAGCTGGGAGTCTGGTGTAGCTGAATTGAACAGCCGAGGGTTGTCCATCGATGCTCAACGGTTTCTCGGAATACCGATCTTGGCACTTCTACTAACCACAGTGGTTGGCATTGTTCAGTCGAGTTTGGGGGGGCTGTTAGAATTACGATTCGGTTTGAGTCCTCAAGAATCTAGTCATCTGCTTGCGCAGATGATCGTGGCTAGTAGTTTGATCATGATTGTCAACCAGCTCGCGCTCGGTCGCTGGGCTAAAAAGGCTGAAGGTTGGCCACTCTTTGGTGGGGTTTGCGGTCTTCTGCTAGCAACGGGCTTCTTACTCGTTGCACAAAATCTAATTCTGGTGTTCGCCAGTATTGTACTGCTAGGCTCTAGTGTTGCAATATTGGTCCCTGCTTATACTGCCCTCCATAGCCAAAGGATTGATGCGGATCAGGGAGGTGCAGCGGCGTCACTCAGTGTAAGTCATACTTTAGGCTATGGTCTAGGTGGGCTAATTGCTGCCATAGCCTTCGATTGGCTTCCTGTTGCGAGCTACTGGTCCGCTTTACTAGTGAGTCTCATTGGTCTCTTGTACCTTCTGTTTCTCGATAAATCATTCAGTTCTCAAGGAGCGGAGCATGAACTCCCCGACATCTCATAAATACTTAAACGACCTTGCATCAAAGGCTGGACTTACCTGTTTCATAAACTCCCTTTTGCGAGAGTATCGTGGATGGTCAGTAGGGATCTGGCAAGAAAAAGAGGCTGTGCTAATTGATTTAGCGCCGGATGTACAGGCAGTTCTGCCCCTGAGCCATCACTCACAACTAGGGCTGTTCCAGTATCAAGGTGAATATGTTCTCAAGAAAGGCAAAGTCTTAAGAGCCTTGTCTGCTTTAGAACTCATGGATCAAATCCTACGATATGCCCCTTGGTCTAAGCCATTGGCTGAAAGAGACCGAGAAGAACTGCTAGCAAGGATAGAAAATAGCAATCGCATTATGTTTCTCGCACTGCGGGAGCAGCAAGAAACATGTGGCAACCTTGAAATGAAACCAGAAAATTTTGTTCAGGGAGAACAATCCCTATGGATGGGCCATAACTTTCATCCTGCCCCCAAAAGCCGAGAGGGTTGGGAAGACCATGAGCTTGCGCTCTACAGCCCCGAGTTGAATGGGAAGTTCGCCTTGTTATGGCTTGAGGTCCATCCGTCGATTCTTGTTCGAAAGACTTCTAAAAGCTTCAGTGATCATGAGTGGTTGGTTCACATGCTAGCTTCCGAAGGGGCAAGTGGTGAAACAATCCTTGAAAAACGAGATCCTAACTTTTCTCTGCTGCCGTTTCACCCATGGCAGTGGCAAGCAATCAAAAAACAGGTAGACATTGCTTCGTATGTCGATGATGGCCTTATTCGGGAGATTGGTGAAACTGATTCTCCGTGGTTTCCAACCAGTTCCGTGCGAACGCTATATAATCCGAAGCATAAGTACATGCTAAAGTATTCTCTTAATATCATGCTGACAAACTCAGTTCGAAAGCTATACGAGCACGAGGTTGATCGGGGACTTCAGGTTGACGATGTTCTGCAATCGGACGTTGGAAAAAAGTGGTTATCGGAATATCCGGCGGCTAGTGTCATGGGAGAACCCTGTTATTTGGCTATAAAAGATCACAATGGCGACTTGATCCCAGACACCATTCTATCTGTTCGCTATAATCCCTTCTCAGAAGGCTCTGATGAGCGGTGCTTCGTGCTTGGTGCTCTGACCCAAGCAGACAGCGATGAAAAAGGCTCTCTTCTTAAGCGAATGATTGATCGTTTGAGCAAGTCTCGTAGTTTAACATTACAGTCTGCCGCTCAAGAATGGTTCGCTCACTATCTTGATGTGGTCGTTCAGCCGTTACTGATGGCACAAGCAGATTTCGGCATTTTGATGGGTGCTCACCAACAGAATATTGTGGTTAAAATCGATCCTACTGGAATCCCTGAGAAGCTATACTTTCGAGATTGCCAAGGAACCGGCTATAGCAAACTTGGCTATGACCTGCTGAGTCCGACGATCAAAAGTCTTGATATTGAAAACGGTAATATCCTACAGAACAATGAAGGAAATATTCTACTTAGCTACTACCTCATGATCAATGCTAGTTTTGCTGTGATAAATCGACTTGGAGTGGATTGCGGTCTCGGTGAAGAGCCGCTGATTCAACAGCTGCGGGACTATCTTTTAGAATTGCGCGAAAGAGGGGTACAGGATAGCTCCTGTCTTGATTATCTGATTGATTCAGCTGAGCTACTGAACAAGGGTAATTTCATCTGTACTGTAGAGCAATTTAACGAGAATACCTTGGAGAACCCACTGGCTATATATCAAGCCATTCCTAACCCTATCTATCAATTGGGAGTTCAAAAATGAGCCAACAAACGGTTGCCTATCGAAACTTATTTGAAAACCAGCACGTCCACGTCTACCTTGATGGCCCTGTATTAACGGCGTCTTGTGGTGGTCACAGGTTTGTCCTTAGCTATACTTTAGAGAATCAGGTGATTCGGATCGGCTCGCCGGAAGCTGAGATGCCTAAGGTGGTAGTTTTAACAGCCATGGAGCATCTTTTCGGCCACTTCAATGATGTGGGAAGCATTGAGCTACACCATGATTTCAAAAGCGTTTTGATAGGGTCGATGGAGTATTTTCGAGAGGGAAGCCGCCTAGTTTGTTATAAACACGAATTTATGCAGAACCCCTACCTTTGGCATCATCGCGGTCGCTACAGTGTTCGACCCGAATCGTGGGTAGAAGGGCCTCATGGTAGTCACCCCGAAAGACCTAGGGTCGGAGACGGAGAACTCTACCGACGATACATGCCAAAGATTGCAAAGACGATCAGCTTTCAGACCCTTTCCCCGGAAAAGCACTTGGATGTCTTCTACGAATGGCATCATCAAGATCGGGTGGCTAAGTTTTGGGAACTCGATAAAACAAAAGACGAACTAAAAGCTTACATCAATTCACTCCGTGAAGACCCGCGCACTGATCCTGTATTGCTGTCGTTTGATGATGTGCCGGCAGGGTATCTAGAGTTCTACTGGGTTTCAGAAGATCGATTGGCGCCTTACTATGACTGGTGTGAAGCCTACGATCGTGGAATCCATCTGCTGATTGGCAATGAGGATTGCCTTGGCACAGAAAACACTATGGCGGTTCTTGAATCGTTGACTCATTTTACATTTCTCGATGAAGCACGATGCCGTCGGCTCATGGGAGAACCTCGGGCCGATAATAAGAGAATGCTGCGTTATGTAGAGTCGCTCGGCTACTGGCAGTCACATTATGAGTTCGATTTTCCTCATAAGCGAGCTGCTTTGCTAGAAGCCACAAGGCAGAAGTTCTTTAGCCAGGAGACGTGGACGTGAGACACGAATTCGATCTTGTAAATCGTGAACTTGTTGCCAAGGCCATTGGAGAGTTGTGTTTCGAGCAGGTCCTGGTAGCTCGACCAAGGGACAAAAAAGCCGGGCAAGACAGTCGGGTCTTAGAACTGTCTTCTGGAGTTCACTATCGCTTCAACTCAGAGCAGGGCATTTGGGACTTCTTTGTAGTAGAGCCTGAAAGCTTAGAGCGCTTCGCTGATGGTCAATGGCGGCGCGACATCAATGCAGCTCAATTTTTTATAGACTGCCAAAGGGAATGCGATATCTCAGATATCAATTTAAGTAATTTTATTTCAGAACTAAAACTCAATCTCTATTCTGATCTTAAACTGCTTCAAGATCGCAAAGCTGGCGGCAAGGATCACTTCGATCTAGATCATCTCGCGAGTCAGAATCGGATCAATGGCCATCCGAAACTTCTAGTCAATAAAGGCAGGATAGGCTGGGAACCGGCAGATCTGAGCTTATATGCACCTGAATTCAACCCTTGCTTTCAACTGTTTTGGATTGCCGTGAGTCATGATTTGATCAAGTCTCATATGAGTCCTTGCTGGAGTCAGGACAAAGTGATCTCTAGCAGTATGGATCATGAGGAAGCACAGCGCTTTCATCAAGTTTGTCGGGAAAAGACTTTGAGTAGCGAAGAGTTTTTCTTTCTACCTGTTCATCCATGGCAATGGCAAAATGTTCTTCAGACAGAACTCATTGACTGGATTTGGGAAGGGCAAGTTTTCCCATTAGGGGTATTTGGAGATGACTATCGACCACAAGTGTCCATACGAACGGTGTCCAATATCACGCGCCCTGAGTGCCCAGATATCAAACTAGCTCTATCGATTATGAATACGTCTTGCTATCGGGGAATCCCGGCGAAATATATTGATATAGCACCCGAACTATCTCAATGGCTACAATCTGTCGTAGACTCGGATTCCTTACTCAGGGGGCGTGTCGCTGTTTTAAAAGAACCAGCGGCTTGTTCCTTTCAACACCCGCAATACGAAACTCTACCAGATGGAGCCTACCGGCTTAAAGAGCAACTGGGTTGTATCTGGAGAGATAGCGTCGCTAGTACTATCGATGATGATGAGGAGGCGATTCTCACCGCCTGCCTATCTCATATTCGCGATGATCGCCAGTGTCTCGGCAGCCATCTCATTGAATCGTCCGGCTTGAGCCCCGCTGAATGGATGCGATTGTATTTTGAGGTTGTGGTTCTTCCCTTGTATCACCTCCAGGTAAGCTATGGCGTTGGTCTTGTAGCTCACGGCCAAAATACGATTTTAGTGCTTAAGGAGAATCGACCTCATCGGCTCTTGCTGAAGGATTTGCAGGGTGATTTACGGTTTATTCAGGATGAGATCCCAGAGTTGGATAGAGTCAGTGGGACTATCAAGTCAACTGTTACCAGGCTTCCTCCAGAATATTTAATTCATGACCTAATCACGGGCCACTTTATCTCTGTCCTACGATTTCTTTCCTTGGATTTAAAGAGAGATATCGGTTTTGCAGAAGGAAGATTCTACAAAATATTGGCAGATGTCGTGAGAAACTATGTGGCAGGGCATTCGTATCCAGAAAGAATTAAAAGAATGGACTTGCTTCGCCCAAAAATTGAGCGAGTCTTAGTAAACAAAGTAAAATTTAAATTAGGGTATGGAGATCTTCAAGAGCGACCAGTTCCAGCCCTTGGTGATGATCTAGCTAATCCACTAGGTGGGGAGTGAACAATGGAAAGATATGAATTTTTAGGCATTGGCATTGGGCCATTTAATTTGAGTATCGCAGCCCTTGCAAGCCAGGTTCCCCACTATAAAACCTTATTTCTCGACAGCAAGGACTCATTTTCTTGGCATCCAGACCTTATGTTTGAAGATGCTTTTATGCAGACCTCTTGGTTGAAGGATCTCGTGACTCCGGTCGATCCAACCAATCCCAATAGCTTCCTAAACTACCTCGTCGAGAATAAAAAGTTTTATGCTTTCTTGAATACCAGCCGTTCAACGATCAAACGGATTGAGTTCGAACACTACTGTCGTTGGGTAGCAGACCGTCTAAGTAACACCAAATTCAATAGTCACGTGCTTGGTGTTCAAAAAGTTGACGATGGCTTTGTCGTGAGAACTGAAGACAATATTTATCATACCAAAAAACTCTGTTTAGGCACTGGGCTTCAGCCGAACATTCCTGCGGAAGCACAGGCTTTTCTTGGGTCTGATTGCTTTTTCGCGAGATCTCCGCATCTGAAAGCAATGGACTTGGAAGGCAAGCGGCTTGCTATCGTCGGTGGCGGGCAAACTGGAATTGAAATTCTCCTCAATGGCCTCCGTGGTCAGTGGGGTCAAGCGAAAGCAATTAACGTTTTCTCAAGACGTGATAATTTAGAGCCTCTGGATGAAAGCCCCTTCGTCAATGAGTATTTTATCCCTCATTACGTCAAGGAGTTTGCAAAGTTACCAAAACGTCGCAAGGGGGCTATTGTCGATTATCAGAAACTTGCTAGTGATGGTATCACTCCAGCATATTTGGAGGAGCTCTATCAAGAGTTATATGACCAAAGATATCTTCACGGCAGGGAAGGTCATGTTCATCTCTATCCCAATCGAGATTTTCGAAAATTATCGAAGAGCAGTGATTGCTACCGCTTAGAGATCAGTAATCGACACACAGAACAGACCGAAAGCTATGAGGCTGATGTGGTGATCTTCGCAACTGGCTTTCGGCAAGCTCTCCCTGATTTTGCTGAGGCCTTGATTGGTGATGCGGTCAAGGATAGCTATGGGCGCATTGATATTGACGAGAACTTTCAGATTCGCAGTGCTTCAGAGTCGGACTCCTCCCTTTATGGGCTTAATCTTGGCCGCCACTGTGTGGGAATTTCCGAGCCTCAAGTGAGTTTAATGGCTTGGCGAGCTGGGACCATTTTGAATCACGCCCTCGGTGAACAGAGATTTCGTTCCTTGGATGGGGATCAGAGCTTTTTGTCGATTGTAGGTTAAATGAAGATTCGAAGCGCGCTCCCCCAGGAGAATGCGTTTCGTATCTCAATTACCAGCCTAGGTTCGGAGACCTAACTGACCATAACCATAATTTCTACGTATAGAGCCCTCTGAGGGACATAGACACCGAAAACCAAGCCAAAAAGATCCAAATTTAGCTAGCCAAAGTGATGGATTCAGTGTTCCTTTAGCCCAAAATAAGATATACAGGAGCAGTTCGGTAGTTGAACCTACAAGGAAAGACATAAATGCCCGTAGATCTTAATAAAAAGAAAGCCAAAGCAGTTCTTGCTGGCCTCCACCTTCCCCACGAAAGCGAATTTGAGCACCGGTCCTCAATGGATGAGCTGGAGCGTCTAGTCACCACATTGGGATTTGAAACTCTGGGACGGGTGACCCAAAAGCGGCAGCGACCCTCGGTTGCCGGTGTTTTCGGTAAAGGAAAACTTGCAGAACTGGCATCATGGACCGGTGGTACGGGTGTCATTCATGGCTTTGGTAAGGGTTCTGATGATGAAGACTACGAGGATGATTTTATCGAATCGGATGTAGACGATGATGATCTTGAGAGAGATCAAGCAACCATCGTCATCTTTGATAGTGAGCTCAGCCCAACTCAGTTGAGTAATTTAGAAGAAGCTCTGGGAGTTGAAGTACTCGATCGAACCGGAGTCATTCTTGAGATCTTCAGTCGCCATGCGCAAAGTCGTGAAGCACGATTGCAGGTGGAGATTGCTAAGCTTGCCTATATGGCTCCCAGATTGCGACTGTCCCATGTTGGTGGAGATCGACAAGGTGGGGGCATTGGCGCGAAGGGAGCTGGAGAGTCAGCCCATGAGTTGGATCGCCGCCGGATTCGCGATCGCATTGCCGAGCTTAAAAACCAGCTGAAAGCGATCCAGGTAGAACAAGATAACCGACGCTCCCATCGCAAAGATGTGCCTCTAGTGGCACTTATCGGCTATACCAATGCTGGCAAGTCGTCCCTGATGCGTAAGCTGACCAAGACTGAAGTGGAAGGGGAAAATAAGCTGTTTGCGACCCTAGATACCACCATCAGAACCATGCAGCCAGAGACAACGCCGAGAATTTTAATCTCTGATACTGTGGGTTTCATAAAAAAGCTGCCCCACGACCTAGTCGCATCGTTTCGATCGACACTAGACGAAGCGTTAAATGCTTCGCTGTTGCTCTATGTTGTTGATGGCTCAGATCCCAACTTCAAATCTCAGTATGAAGTAACTCGTAAAGTGATGGCAGAGATAGGGGCTGAGGATCATCCTAGCCGGTTGATTGTTAACAAATCAGACCTTCTGTCCGAAATCGACCGAGCCAGAATTCAGCGCGATCTGCCGGATTCACACCTGGTATCGTCTCGCTCGAAAGATGATCTCAATCGTCTTCGTGACATCATTCTTCAGGTGTTTGAAGATGAGATGAACGATTTTGAAGTGCTTGTTCCCTACGAGAAAGGTGGAGTGATCGGGAAAATCCGGGCTCGGGCTAGAGTTCTGCAAGAGTCATACGATGAGGTGGGAACCACGCTAATGCTTCGAGCAAAGCCAGAAACCCAAGCCTGGATAGAAAAGCAATTGTCCTAGTACTTGACTTCTTGGCTTTATATTGAGGTGCGGATCAGCAGTGTTCAAACTTGGCTTTGGAACTGTATAGTAAGGGCGTCGACTACTTTGTTTTGGCGTTCTTGTGAAGTACCCAATCGCTTCATTACTGTGTGTTAGTAAAGTCCTTATGACTCAGAAAGCAGATGATTTTTTGGCTATGCCAATTGAAGAGCTATTAAAGCTGAAAGTGGATGTAGCTGGGCATTCAACATCGAGTTTCGACCTTGGTAATATGCCGGAGGGTGAAAATCCCTTTCGTACTCAGGTTTCTCAGCTACCTTTCAGTTCCTATCTATTACTAACCATAACCATGTATTTATTAGTATGATTCAAGAGGCTTTTTAGAACAAGAAAGAGTACTAAGCCATTTAAGAGATGCCATATAAAGTGGGTGCCTAGAGTAAAATACTCACAAACGATCGTATCAACTGTCCTAAAGAACAGTGACACCGGAAAAACCAGTGCTGCATACCATATGTATGGCTTAGATGTCTCCTGAAGACGATCAAGGTAGCCTAGGAATAGCAAAGAAAATAGAATTCCCATATAACCGTGAGAACCGTTGAGAGGGAGCCCTTTAAGAACACTTACAAATAAAGCCGTGGATAAACCCAACGCTAGGAAAAAGCCAGCAGCCCACAGACGGCTTTTTTGGGCGATCCTTAGAATCCAAACAGCCTTTGCGAATACCACAAAGATCAAAATAGATATGACATCAGCGGCACCTGACCATCGGTTTGCAAGGCTATGAAACAAACCCGAACAAATTCCTACGGAAATATCCAACACCGCAGCCGTAACCCAAGTCCAATGCCATGGAATCTGGCGCTTTCTAGCTTCATGAAAAATCCATAACCCACCAACTATGAAGGACAAGTTGGATAGAAAGTTCACGGGTTCCGCCCAAAAGCTAGGATCTAACCGCTCACAGTACGAATCTATTTTCTCTAACCAGTTCATTGCCTCTCCCTTTTTTGGACTTCTATTGTGAACTCAATCGAGCAACCCCGAGTGTCGGGATTATTAACTCTAAACCCATAGCTTAAACCGAATGCTAGCTCTGAAGCGAGTGCCGTCATAGAGTGAGCGACCTAAAGTTTTTGGCAGGTCTGGCGAAGACAAGCTTCGTGATGTGTTGTAAAATTACATATAAGATGCAATTAACTCGGTTAAGATGAAATAAAATTACATTATTGATTAGACACAAGCGTTTCGTTGATTCATAAAAACCTTGGAAACAGAGATTTAGGATGAGGAGGAGATAGGGATGTCACGTTTCATATTAGTTATCTTAGGAGTATTTTGGACCACTTCCGTCAGCTTTGGGGCAAATGAAGTTCGCCTCTTGAAAGCGTTTAGTTCAGTAGGTGCCAAGTACGGCGTTGCTTGGCAGAACGCTTACCTTGAAATTCTCGTTAAAGATATTGCTTATGACAAGGCCGTTGGCGTTCGTCTGAAGGATTGCGAGGGGCAATGGCGCGATGTGCCCGCAGCATATGATCGCAGTGTGGGGAATCAGATGGAGATCTGGCGCATCAATGGACTGACGGCAGATTTTCCAATTGATGAGCAAGCTGCGAACGATCATCAAAAGCAGATATGCGATCTGGAGTTTGCACTATACTATCGTGTCAACGAGCTGGCATTCTGGGATAATAATCGGGGGCAGAACTACACACTGTTCAAAAGCGAGGGAATGATGATGGGTCCCGATCTTTTGAGTGACGGTGCTCAGCTTTATGCATCTCTCCATGGAGACTCAGCATTTTTCTCGGGTCGGATTCACCTTCGCAATCTTGCGCCTCACAAATCCGTAAAAGTCATATACTCCCGAGACGGCTGGCAAAGCCAAGATGAAGTAAAGGCCACCTATCAATATCAACAGCATTACGGCTATTCAAACGTTCCGAGCCCCAATGTCTATGGTGTCGAGTTCTGGTCATTTGACCTGAGGGTTCCACCTTGTTCGCAGCTTGAGTATTACCTGATCTACGAAGTCGATGGGCAAGAGATAGTTGACGACAACTGGGGCAATCGCTACCAGGTTGCTGTTCAATAGCCCCTAAATTTTTTGGGAAGCCAGTGGTCGCTGCGCTTCTCAAAGCATTACTTCTCTTCTCGAAAGCTCAGAGCCAATGAATTGATGCAGTAGCGTAGGCCAGATGGGGGTGGCCCATCGTTAAATACGTGCCCAAGATGGGATTGGCAGTTATGGCAAAGAACTTCTGTGCGGACCATTCCGTGGCTACGATCCTCCTTCTCATCAATTTTTGAATTTAGCGACTCGCTGAACGAAGGCCAACCACAGCTCGACTCGAATTTTTGGCTGCCATCAAACAATTCGGCACCGCAGGCCCTGCAAAGCCATTTACCAGCTTTGAAATTGTCGAGATGCTCGCCAGTGAACGGGCGTTCTGTGCCCTTATCTCTTAAAACATAATATTCTTCAGGACTTAGTTCTTCTCGCCACATCTCTTCAGTCATGGTATTCGGATCGCGCTTTTGCATTAATATCTCCAGGTTATCTCAGAAGTTTACCAGCACCAGTGTTGCGGCCTAAGCACCAATTTCAGTTTGAGGCCAATCTGAATCTTATGGTTTTCATTAGGACTTTCAAGAGGCCACTTTGAGGCACTCAAGGCTGTGGCGATTGTTACGATGAGGGGTTAACGAGGGAGGACACCATGATTCCAAAGTCGATTTTAATCGTCGATGATAGTGATGACTTTTCGCTCTTGGTAAAAAACTTTATCCATCGGGAATTCCCCGACTGCGATATTTCCGTTGCGGGCAATATTGCTGAGGCCGTCGAGCTATTTAGCGACCACGATTTCGAAATTGTCGTGACAGACTATCTTCTTGGGCC
The DNA here is from genome assembly GCF_900177345.1 of Pseudobacteriovorax antillogorgiicola. Classification (NCBI taxonomy): domain Bacteria; kingdom Pseudomonadati; phylum Bdellovibrionota; class Oligoflexia; order Oligoflexales; family Pseudobacteriovoracaceae; genus Pseudobacteriovorax; species Pseudobacteriovorax antillogorgiicola. The sequence continues at coordinate 36,409 of NZ_FWZT01000034.1, read as the reverse complement.
TGAGTTGGGCTCAGATATCGTGCACCTTTGTAGTGGCACAAGCTCCTCGGTAATGGTGCTTACTGGCTGCGCCGTAGACGAAGTTAAGGAGTCGCTGCCCAATCATGTGTCAGTACTAAATAAATTCTCATCTCTTCAAAACGGTAGCTTTATGGAAGCTATCAAAGAAATGGCCTCTCAGGAAAGGGCTTTGTAAGCTTACATCGATTAGGTTTCGAAGCTCTTCATAGGCTGGAACAATCCTTTGGCCTAAGGTAGTCTTAGTATAAAGACTCACCAATCACGAGGCCATCCGTGGATGATAAAACCTACGATCAACATCGGCAAAATTTCACTAAACTTCTTGAAGACTTAGGTGAAAAACCTAGTCGCGACGGTCTGGTTAAAACACCTGATCGCTACCTGCAAAGCATACAGTTTCTTACCTCGGGCTATGAGGAGGACATCCCAACAATCTTGAACGATGCTCTATTTGATGTGGAATACCAAGACATGGTCATCGTCAGGAACATCGAATTCTACAGCCTTTGCGAACACCATGTAATTCCATTTTATGGCCAAGTGCATGTGGGCTATATTCCAGGCAAGCGGGTGGTCGGGCTTTCTAAAATCCCTAGATTAGTAGACGTATTCGCACGACGTCTGCAAGTTCAAGAGCGAATGACAAATCAGATTGCAGCTTGCTTACAGGAGTATCTTGAGCCTGAAGGGGTCGGAGTTGTCATCGATGCCTATCACTTGTGCATGATGATGCGTGGTGTAGAAAAACAGAAGTCTTACACCACCACCAGTAGCATGCACGGTTGCTTTCGGAATGTCGATACCCGTCAGGAATTTTTAAAATTGATTCACTCGCCGCGTCGGGATTTCTAGGAAGACATTTACTAGGGGAGGGCAAGTTTGTCGATCGTTGCAAGAATCTGCTCTCCTAGGAATGGTTTCACAAGCCAGCCTTTAGCGCCGTATTCTCTTGCCTTGCGAATAAGGTCCGCTGAACTTTCAGTCGTGAGCATGATGGTGGGGATTTTAATGTCTTTCTCCGCAAGGTTTTTAATCAGCGCAATGCCATCCATGTGGGGCATATTGATATCGCTGATGATGATCTGGATACCATGATTTTCTTGCTCTAAAATTTCTAGTGCTTCCTTGCCGTTGCTAGCTGATACTGGCTTATGACCTGCGGTGTGAATTACTGTCTCAAGGCTTTTACGCACCGTGGGTGAATCTTCAACGATGAGAACCTTCTTAGCCATTCAGTCTCCTAAAACCCTAGAAATTCAATGCTCAGCAAATTTAATCTGCACGTAGCAGTTGCCGCTGCACGAGAAATCGTTCTTCTTCCATAATCTTAGACAATGGCACTGGATCAATGAATTCAATAATAATTTTTCTTCCAATGACTCTGATGACCCGACCCTTAATAGTATGACTGACTCCGGAAACGAGCCTTACTTCCGCCGTGACCTTCTCAGTTTCCATGAATGTGTACTCAGGTGCAACCTGGAAACTTAGCCCACCTTCGGAAAGATCAAATATAGGAAATTTACCGATTTTATGAACAAATTCGGGTCTGTGGCTGAGAGGGTACTCAATACGAAAGTATCGGCGTTGCTCTTTAGCTTCCCCTTTTTTCTTGGTTTTTCCTTTGGATTTACCAATCATTCCATCACCTAAGGTTTTGCGCAGCACCTCTAGGGTATCGGATTGTTAAGGGAATGTATGAGTCATGATTTTTCGTTGGCATCGAATGGTGTTTAACCTAGGGAATATAGAAATAATATTAGTTAGATAAATGTATTACTCCCCAGTCATTTTTAGGCCAGCTCTAGGTCGAACATAACCCCGACATTGGATCATAGTCTTGCCCATGGATCAAACGGCAATATTTTTGTTCCATCGCCAAACCTGATCGTGGATCTACGATCGTTCCTCTGCAAGCCGTGATCTTTGTGCTATTAGACATGAGATAAACATAGAAGGTTTGTTTATAGAGCTGGCCCCGACGACCTTGCACTTTAAGGGTCAATCCCTGTAAGCTGTTGCTGGTATCGCTTGACGCTGGCTCCAATTGCTTGAATGAGATTCCAATTGAGTCTAGTTTGCTAGAAATGAGGCCATTTGGGTTAAACTGGTATTGATTGATGCTAGACTTTATAAGCTCGGTGCGACAGCGCTTTGGGTGCCTAAGAATCATGTTGATGTAGGCACTTGCATCCGCGAAAAGAACTTCCTCTGAGGACTTTGTCTGGAGATGTTGGGTCCTATTCATCCCTGCTCCTATCTTCATAGCGATAATCCCAAAAAACATAGCCATGAAAAGCATAGTGATCGTAGAAAAGCCTCGTTCGTTCAATTTCAACGCTCTATCCTCCAGCGAACTGTTTTAAGGCAAATGGGCTGGGGCCAGCACAACATGCGACGCATCGCGCACTTGAGCTGTCCACTTCGCTTAAGGCGTAAAGGCAGGTACAAGAGTTGCTATTATAGTCAAGTTGTACGACAGAGGCTGAGGGTTGGGTTGTAAAGCCGCCCTCAATAGCACGTTTCACACCAGAGAATTTATCTTCGATACCTTCTACTCGGCAGGATGAAATTGTCTCGTTGGGGTTCACACAGGAAGCTCCTCTCCGATTACCCTGGTAGCAGACTGTTTCAGTGAGGCTTACGCATTTACCAGTTGCTGGGTCATAGACTTTTTTGCCATTGCTCGACAAATGGCATATTTGTTCGTTGGCATCTGTACCAGCAAAATTGATATCCCGGCTGCAAGTTATGATCTCTCGACTGGTCGGGTCGATTTCAAATTGAATCGGAATCTTATGACTTTTCGAGAGAATCTTGCCATTAGGGGCTTGCTTGGCCAGTTTAATATTGAAGTCGCCCAAGGCTCGGTTGTTCGATAACTCCACATGATGAGATAGACTCAGACTTAAAACCTTCATAGACCCTTTGCCAGACGTGAGCTCTTGATCGGGGAAAATGAAATCTCGATCGTTGAGGTCGATGACTTTCTGAATGAGGATAGGGCTCTCATTGAGAGCAGGCAGAATCCGACCACCTAAGTTTTTCGTGCAAAACTTAACATTTGAAAAGCCCTTCTGAGCCGAACTGATCAAGGCAGTCCAAGAATACGTAGATCTCGATTGTCTCTCGACGAAGTTTGCCGTGTTGCCGAGTTTGGTTACTGCCAAGCTGATAATCCCAAGGATCGATACGCTAACGAGAAGTGATAATAGTGAATTGCCTTCCTGGTTCATTGGTCTCTAGTCCCCATCTGACGGGCGCTCGATAAGCTTAGCCCATATTGAATTAACTCTACTTCCGAAATACACTCCCTTATCGGATCTTCAGCCCCTCAATTCAGACTAACTGGATTTTTCAAGTCGTTTCTCTCGTATTTAATTAGCTAATTTATTTACTATATCTTGATTAAGATAGATTTTTCTAAGTGTTCGTTCCTGTGAGGGATGGGCTTCATGGAAGGAGGTATAGGGATCAGGAGGTACTATGATGTAGTATACAATATGTAACGCGAGTATTGATTTTGATGAAACCTCAATACTCGGTTGAGTCAAGTTGAAAGTAGATTTACGGGCCAGGTTCGAAGTCAGAGGAGATAGTTCCTTTAAGACAATTGATGACCCAGGGGAAGGTGGCAGTCACATAGTAGCCATAAACCCCATCCTTTGTCATGCCATTGCACTCGTCGAGGTCTCCTGATCCAGCTACGTAGACATAGTCATCTCTGTAGGTGCCGTCATAGGTCCCCCCAGGTGACGCCCCTTCAACTTTTCCTGAGCCAAGATCACTAACGTTTCTGGTGCCGCTTCTTAGCTCGTAGCTCGACGTTACGGTTCTGATAGTACCATTGTCATCGATGTATGGCCCAAATACTGGAAAGCCATCGGCTGCAAACCCTATGACTGGGGATGCTGCGGTCGCACCAGTCTGTGTGTACATCGCCAAAGGTGTGGCATGATAATGATAAAGACCAGATGGCTGGGCATGGGCATTATGAGTATCAGTTCCAAAGTTATTACCTGAGTACATGGGATCATAGCGCCATGCATAATCTTGATCGTCGCCACAGCCTATTTTCTCTTGACCAAGGGGCTCACTCCCCACCCCATAGCAAGCTGCTGGTAGGATATCAAGAACTGCACCGTTAAGGAAAATTACTGCTTGAAGACCCAAACTCAATTCTGTCGCCGAGCTTGCCGCCACGGGGCTGCCTTCGACTGTGTAGCTATCATCAACTTCTACGATATCGGTTACAAATGAGGTGCTTCCATCGTTGAAGTCGTGATTGGGGATTGAGTTGGTGGTAAATAAACAGTCAGTACCACTCAAGGCAATCGTTAGTTCGCCATTAAAACTCGTCGAGTTGTTGACATCAGTGACGCTGGATGTGTAGGTTCCCACATAATCCGCACAAGAGCTGTCTCTCGCAGTGAAAATAGCATCCGTGATATCTGTGGTGGTGCCGGAGCCACCGCCACCGTTTCCAGTATCATCAGAGCTATCGTCGTCATCGCTATCGCTACAGGAAAGCATCGCAATCAAGGCGAGATAGCATATTGCCTTCTTCATCTAGAACACTCCTATAGTTTTTTGAAAGATAAAATCATATTGCTTGGAATTGGTTGTCTTGTCTAATGGAAATGGTGGATTTTTCTAGCATACACCCAAAGGCTTTGCTGACAAGGCCTGCAGCTCTAAGGCATGAGTTCGATCCCAAAGGCTTTAGCAATTGCATCGGCTTTGGTGCCGGACTTAGCAGAAATCATACCACCGATGTGATGGTCCTCTATCTTATTGGTGAGTTGTTCTAACTCATCCTCTTGGAGTGGAACTTCTTGCCAATAGTCCAGAGTTCGTATTGTTGGGTCAAGAGCTTGGGGGCTATTAAGTTCACCTAATACATACTCGGCAAATATTCCGTAAAGAGTATATTCTGAAAACTGAATCTGCGAGCAGATCACTTCCTGCCACGGTTTTCGATGTTGCTTTTCGATGTATTGAAGCAGCTCATTTAAAAGCTGCTTTGACCAAAAGATACAAATCCCCACATAGCAACGTTGCTCAATACTGCTTAACGGGATCTTTAGGATTTTTGCTGAAACTCTGTTCCAACGTTGGAACATTTCAGGTAGCTCGTCGGTAGGCTCACAGTAAAGAGGGACCTTGGCCTGTGTTATGGACTGTTCTAGCTGAAATGGCTTAAGGAAGAAGCTATCGGAATCCATAAGAATGTAGTAGTCATGATTTATCTTTGCAGGTATTCCTAATTTGATTAGCTGTTGCCGAACCCAACCTCTTACGGGTGGGGTTTTAAAGCTATACCACCATCTTTTTTTGGTAAATGGAATGGGGTGTAGCCACGGTGGCATGAAGTCTTCTTGAAATAGAAATCGAGTCCTCGTCTGGCGAATCGCTTGAAACTGCTCTAGGTCTGCCTTTGGAATGATGAGGTAGTGAGGGATTTCTTTTGGAATAAATGATTCGATACTTGCTACGAGGATGCGACAAGACTCAAAATCAGCATGATAGCTAGGAGTGACGATTCCATAATCAAGCTTCATAGGTTGCTACTGCTCCATGGTAATCTGATCGAATAGTTTATGGGCTTGTTTCTGGGAATCGAAGTTCTCTTCCGCAAATGAACGAGCGGCGTCACCCAATCGCTTCACTAAGCTTTTGTCCTTAATAAATTCGAGAATTCTATCAGATATCTGCTGCACATTTTTCTGCTCCACTAGAAAGCCAGTCTTGCCGCTGTCAATCATATCAGCAGTTCCTCCAATGAGTGAGGATATCACTGGTCGCGCCGATGCCATCGCTTCCATGACACAAACTGGAGCGGCCTCACCGTGGCCAAAACTTGTCAGCAAGAGCACATGAGCATGAGATATCACTCGTTGGACATCATCTTCGCCAAGAGAGCCCGTAAATCGAACGATGGATTCAAGGTCTCGATCTCGGACTTCCCTCTCCAAGGATTGGCGGAGCTCACCGCCACCGACAATCTGATAGAAAACGGAATGCCCTTCTAGCTTGAGCCTTTGGATGGCTTGGAGTGCATAGGTATGCCCCTTCGAAGGGTTTAGCCGGGCAACCGTGACCAGCTTAAGGGTTTTATCTGACCACTGTGGAGTGGTGGGAGAGAACCGCTTGAGATCAACACCCATCCATATTACGGGTAGTTGTTTACGCTTCAAGTTTGTTGCCTTCAGCAGCTCTTCCTGAAGGGGACGGGTCACAGGAGCGACAAATTTCGCGAAGGCGGTTTTCTCTCGATGGTGACTTCCATAGACCGATAAGTTGCCATGGAGTGACAAGCTGTAGGAACACAATCGGCTTAAACCGACCAAGGCTAGAACATGGGCAACATCCGCACAGGAATGGCCGTGAATATGCTCAATGCCATTTCGTTTTACATACCTGGTCAGCTGAGCAGCCATCACAAGAAGGCCTAGAAGGCGCATCCGATATTTCAGTGAGACTCCTTTCAAGCTGGTGATATAGCTAATCGACCGGATGGTCCAAGAAGGCCGAGTGATAAACTCTATGGCTCCCAGGAGATCCCTTGGAGGGTAGAGATAGTGGGTTTGGTTTTTTGCTTCTGCGATAAATTGATGTTGGCCCTGATCGCTCAGTGCTGGAGAGCGAGTGGAGATTAAGCAAACCTCAGCCCCCAGAGTTCTAAGGGCGGTAACTTCTCGCCAAAAGAAAGCGTGGGTCTGTGCGGGAAATTCGGGTACCAAATAGCCCAGACGGATACGCTTCTTGAGTGACAAGTTAGTCTCCTATTGAACTCTAAATGAACGCTACAGGAGCAAAGTGCTCCATAGCACCCATTATACGGGACAAAGAGTTCATATGATAGCTTAGACCAAGTTCTTTATCGCCTTCATCTCTTAATTCTCAAGCTTAAGCAAGTACTCAGCCACCGCTAGTCGAACTTCCTCCGAGAGGTAATCTTGGGGAGGCATCTCGGGATAATCTGGCCGTTTTTTGTAGGGTCGAGCGATAAAGTCGGCTAGAGCCTTCGGGTTGTTGCGATAGAGCGATTGAATCTTCTCCACAGGAGGGCCTATCAAGCGTCCTGTGTAGCTATGGCAACCGGTACAGATCCCTAAATAGGTAAGCTTACCCTGATTTGTCTTATCGATGATCCTTGGCGGGGCAGGTGTGTCGAGCAAATATGTTTTGATACTATCCGTGTTAGTGAAACTACAACTAGGGAACGAATCTACGCCAACGGTGATGTAGCGATCTTTGTAGTTGATGCAGCTATCACGGCTGGGGCCGACGCGAACGATGTCTGGGTTTCCACTTTTGAACTCTGTTAAAAGCAGGGCTTTAACGTCGCTTATGGTGTCGTAGCCATTGTGCTCCATGAGATTGCTTAGGATCATAATCTTATCAGCATTCGGCTCACTCTCCTCATCGACTGTAATATTAGAAGCATGCCCATGATCGGTGATCAAGATCCCAGCAGTCTTATTATGGGTAATAATATTATTTTCAATGATGACCTCATCAGCGGCCATAACTAGAATACCAGTACCAGCGGGGATTCCTGCTACCGTCGAGCCAGGGGCACCGAAGTTCTTGTGATTATTTCGAGTGACAAAATTATTGCGGACGATCACATCATAGGTTGTTTTGATGGGAAGGCCAGGGGTTATGAATACGAGAATACCTCCCGTATTGTTGTAGACCATGTTGTTTTCGACAATGGCATGCCTGCTGTTTTCAATCTCTATACCAGCAACATTGTCAAAAACCTCGTTGTGAGCCACATGGATATGATCGCTCATACCCACATAGATTGCCGCATCTTCGATACCCGATAAAACATTGTATTCGACAATACCATTGGTGCCTAGCTGTGGGAAGATACCATAGACTCCCGTGTCGACAATGATATTATTACGGATTTCAAAGTTGTTACCGGCCTGGCCCATGATGCCGTTGCCCTTGTATTTCGTGATCCGAAAGTTTTCCACAATGATGTTGTTGCCCGAGTAGAGGATCGCATCGTTGAGCCTTTTTTCACCGTTTAGCTCGGGCCATTGACCTTTCTGAATCACGCCTTGCAAGCGAATATTGTCTTTGTCTATATAAACTGTTTCAGTGTAGGTACCAGGAAATACACGCACTGTATCGCCGGGCTGAGCTTGCTTGATGGCAGCCATTATAGATTGACCGTTGCGTACATCATGGGTGGCTCTCGGTGAGCTGTCTTCGGGGACTGCTCTTAAGTTCTGGTCCTTACTAGCTTTTCCAGCTTGAAATCCTCCATGGTAACTTGCTTCTTGAAGTGGTGCAGCAGGTTCACTCTGTCTGGATTTCTGATAAAACATGCCTCCTGTAAATGATAGAGCACCTAAAATCACTCCCGCGATCCAAAATTTCATGACAACTCCTCGTTTTCTTAGTGGCTAACTTTTCGATTCCCAATAGGCAGTCCAGAGGGTACCCGCTGTGGTATCTCTGGCATAAAAGTCTCGTCGCTTAGCGTTTTTAAAAAATCCACTAGGCGATCGATTTCAATATCACTTAACTGTGGTTCCCAGATATGCCAATGGATATATAGCCTCTCTCCTTCTGGGACAGCATGGCCGCGGCCACTGGTATAGAAGCGTACCGCTTCGTGCAAGGTTTTAAATTGGCCAGCGTGCATGTAAGGGGCAGTGTGTGCAATATTACGAAGGCTAGGTACTTTGAACCCTCCTCGAAGCATTGGTTTTTGAAACGTTTTCTCAGCACCAATATCGAAAGGAAGGTCCTCTGGCGGAGGAACCCCAATCACGGCGATTTGCTGGTTGGTAAAAAGTGGTGGCGTGTGGCATTCGGCACATCGGGCTACAAACGACCGGAATATATTCAACCCCTTCAACTCGGGTTCAGTCAAAGCATGACTGTAGCCATGGGCGTAGCGATCGTATCGACTATTGAGGGAGATCAAGCTGGATTGGAAGGCAGCGAGAGCTGTCGTGACCTGATCGATCGTGATCGATTGCATTTTAGGAAAGGCTTGCTCAAAAAGCTCTCGGTAAGCCTTATGGGATGCTAGGGATGTGGTTAGAGCTTCAGCGTTGTGGCCTAATTCGTTAGGATGAAACAGGGGGCCTTTAGCCTGCGTCTCAAGAGACGATGACCGGGCATCCCAAAATAGCTTCTTAAGAAAGCCAACATTCCATAATGAAGGAGCAGAACGAGGCAGCAGCTCTCCATTCAGCCCTGTGCTACGGGGCATCCCATCGCTAAAACCTAGCTCTGGTTTGTGACAGCTCGCGCACGACATGGATTTATCTTTTGATAAGATTGGATCAAAAAATAGATAGCGGCCCAAATCAATTTGTTCTGGGCTGTAGCCACCCCGATGCTGGGGAAGCGCTGTTCTTAGACTACCAACGCCCTTGCCATGAGGCGATGAATAGAGTTGGTAAAGGCTGGCGAGGTGGCACTCACGATCGCGGAGCTCAAAGCTGGGGGGACAAGTTTTCTTCAAAGAGAACCCAAATGAGCTCCCACCATAGATAAAGGCGCTGAGAAGGATGAGTAAATGATTCATAGACACTCGGCTTTGTGAAGCAAAACATAGGTAATTTATGCAAAATTGAGGTGATATTGAAATACGCTTTGGTAGGTCTTGTCTATTTACCAAATGTGAAAATGAACATAAATTTAGGGTTTTAGAATCGGCGATGAATAGCAGGATTAGAGATTAGGGGCATTCTGGAATGAATCCTTCCGCGATGATGTCTGCCTCGCACTGCTGCCGGCGGCTTAGGCTTTTCCAGTTAAAATCCCGATTGTCGTGGAGAATTGTGCCCTGTAGTTTGGTTGTTTCATCAAATATTGTTTCCTTGAGTGTAACTCCAGTAGCATCGACACCAGAAAGGTTCGCTCCCGAGAGATTGGTGCCATCCATATGAAGGTCGATGAGCTTGGTACCAGTGAAGTCAGCGCCGCTGAAGTTAGCCCCGGCGGCATCCCCATAGGTAAGGTCGGAGTAGACAAGCCGGGCACCCGATAGGTTTGCGCCTTTGAGGGATGTTTGAACAAGTGATGTTTCTGTGAGATCGGCACCTTCCAAATTCGCACCCTCAAGATCGGCATCTTTGAGGTTGGCTCCGGTAAGGTTAGCCCCTTTAAGATTGGCTTCCTTTAAGTCTACTAAAGCTAAGTCTAAGCCTGAAAGATCAGCGCCCTGGAGATTGCATTTGGGACACTGACCAAATTCTACCAATTGATTGAGATCCGTTGGAGAAAAGTCCTCAGTGGGTTTTGCTTGCTTGGATGGCTGAGCGTCACGGATCCGCTTCACAGGGCGCCTCTTTGCGCTCATGGGTGTTCCAGTTGGTGGAGCAGGATCAGCTCGATTGGTGGTTTCGTCTTTTACCTCAGTCTCGTTCGTTTCTTCGGCATAGGCGGGCTCAGGGCTAGATCTTTGAACGATCACTTCATTCTGCCCTTCTTGAGTCTTCTGAACATGGTAAATAACAGCCAATAACAGACAAATGGCTATCGCAAAGTACTTCATGGAGACTCCTTGTTTCTTTCTCTTCGGAAGGAGCGCCGAATCATTTAGTCCAAATCTACCATAACCATTATCAAGATACTAAAATTAAACTAGTTTTCAGGAATAAATCCGACCCCATGAAGCACCATTTTCGCAGGCGGATCGGCTCGTAAGCGGACTCTGAAATCATTGGTGAATTTGGCCTGGAATTCGATGAAGTTCGTGGCGTCAGGAGTCGCGGAATTGTTGGGACTGACAGCAATACTTATCGGGGCTTGGGCCTCGCCTGTCATTACCTCGAAAGTAACCGTTGTGGCTGTGGACATGAATAGATTTCCCAAAGAGACAGCCAAGCGGTAACTTCCGGTTAATGATCCTGCAATCTCGAAAGAATTCTCAGCACCAATTCCGGAACCTCCTAGCTCAAGCCAAGGGGTGGCACCAGCAGGATCACGAGGACCCTCTGGTGTGAGGTTGCCGTCATTGGGAATGACCTGATAATTCACAGATCCCAGAGGTGTTGTCATCTGAGTTGGTAGTGGTGTTGGTGTGGGGGTCGTGAGATCGAGCCCAAGCCATTGCTGAGCTCGTCCCGAAGAACCTGGACCAAACAGAATGCGAGCGGACTGAGCAGCTGTGAAAACCTCTACATTATTGCTAACAGAGGCTGGTTCTTCTGGGCCAGCATCTGGAGTCGTTGAATCCAAGGTTTCTGCAAGCGGGGACGACTTGGTCTTGCCATCAAAACTTGCGGTTACAACACCGCTGTCCAAACTTTTTTGAATAGCTTCATTGCTACCAGTGAGTTTGAAGTTTGCATGCCATGGCGAATTTTCTGGTAAAAGCGTTGTCTTCACCTGAATAGATGGGTCCCCCTCAAACGACCACTGATCGTTCTTGCCTGATAGATCGATCTTGTCATCATTTTCTGCTTGAAGGCGGCAATCGATTTCTGCGCTGGTATCCTCAGCGGAAGACTGACAGTGAAGATACCCTGGGAGGCCTTCTCCCGTTTCTTGAGGCCGAGTCTGCCGATTGTCGAGACTACCGTTAGCAGCTTCACCGGATTGTTGTTCCTGAGTTTGTTTCAAAGAAAGCTGGTTTTTACAAGATAGAGAGAGGGCGATAATCAGAATATAAGGTATTAATTTCATTGCAGTCCTTCTTTCAGCAGGCCAAGTCAAGATCCAGCCTTATTCTACCATGGTCCGTTTGAGAATGAGTTTGGTGCTCCTATATCGTCATATTTAGCGAATCCATTTAGCCAATTGAGCAAGAATTTTTGAACTTCTCACTACCTGAAAATATCTACTTTAATGGCAGTAAACTGAAATAATTAATTGCTTTGCCAAAGTAGACAAAAGTAGCAGCATAAAGTTGGATGCCACGGGGGGCATATAAATGTGACTTTGATGATACTCACGGCAGGTGAAGTTACTGGGTCTTTGTAAGTAAACAGGCTTAAACAATATTTTATGAAAAACGATAAGGCTTGATGTCGAAAGCAAATGAGTAGTAATAATAGGCGATTAAAACTCTTGATCAGTCTTTTGGAAGTTTATTTTATGTTATCGTCGAAAATTCCGAAATCTGACTCATGGGACAGAAGCTTTGGAGATACCATGAGCGTTCGGGGTGGAGCGATCAAGAATGACAGCAACAAAAGCCCACTGATTCGGCTAACCGCTTACTTTACACCAAAGCAGTATGTGGAAGGTGGTTTTGATGCGAGACGTCGGTCCCGACTTCTGATCATGTTCAGTGTGATCTTATTTCTGTTTGGGGGTATATACGCGACTCTATATGAGTTCCGTTATGGTGCCCATCGCCAAGCGATACAGATGTACCTATCTGCCTGTTTAGTTATCATCACACCGTTTGTTTTCAAATATAGTAAGTCAATATACGTTGCTGGCAACTATATGTTGATTTTGACATTTACGCTTTTGAATATTCTTTTGAACTCTACCGGTGCTTTATATGGCTCGACCTTTTTTTGGTTTCCCCTGATCCCATCTGTAGCTGTGATTTTACTCGGGCCACGCCTAGGAATACTTTGGGGAGCTTTATCCATCGCAGCCGTGAGTCGGGTTTTTATCATGCAGCTTGGTGGTGTCGAATTTATCCATGTGATTCCCGAAAATTTGCGACACCAGTCGAACTTCACCAGTTACCTAGGTCTTTCGACAATCATTCCATTGTTATTTGGGATCTATGAAAAGGCCAAGAACAAGATGCTTGCAGAAATTCATGATGCCAAACGAGAAATAGTAAAACAGCAAACCTTAGCCATGGAAGCCCATAAGAGCGCTAGGGTAGTGCTTGACAATGTATCCCAGGCGCTGCTCTTGGTGGACCGTGATGGCAAGATTCATCCTGAATATTCGAAGCCCCTAGAAACATGGTTTGGAGCGCCACAAGAAGGCGATGTTCTCTGGACTTTCATTGGGCGTAAATGTCCGGATTTCGCTAATTGGCTGGAACTCGCTTGGTTGCAAATGAACGATGGTGTTTTAGAGCCGAGTCTTTGCCTCAAGCAGATTCCTAAAGATGTGAAGATGAAAGATGGCTCTTACTTAGAGTTTGACATGCAAACTCTCGACGGCCAGCATCAGGTCAACCATCACGCCAATATATTAATAGTGATCTCTGATATCACAGATCGGGTGAAAGCCGAGATTGCTGAAGAATCCCGACGAGAACTGCTTGTGATCTTCGAACAGCTTACTCAAAATCGCGAATTTACCCGTGAAACACTTATTGAAATCGAAGATATGATTAAGGCTCTTAATAGCGATGAAACAACGCCAGAGACGGAACGGCGACTTCTCCACACTTTGAAAGGTAGTTCAGCAGTTTCTGGCTTAATTTCGATTTCGCGCTATAGCCATAGCTTAGAAGATAAGCTCATGGAATCCCGTGGTCGTTTATCAAAGAAAGAGCTGGATGCGCTCCACCAGAAGTGGAACCTCTTGATGCAGAAAGTTCAACCATTCCTAAGTCAGGATGATAAAGACATTGTTGTCACCGAGGAAGACTTAGAAAATCTGAGGTTGCTTGTTCATGGGGGCGAATCGGAAGCGGTGATCTTGGATGCGATTGATCAGCTGGTTCAAGAGCCATTAAGCCGGCGATTTAAACACTTAGCGGTGCAGATCGAGCAGATAGCCATGAACCTAGGGAAAGGCAAGATTGAGATCAAAATCGAAGATGGCGGCGTGCGGCTGCCACGTCAAGATTGGACTTATTTCTGGGGTAATTTTATCCATGCAATTCGCAATGCCGTGGATCACGGCCTTGAAACCCCAATGGAACGTAAGGAACAAAATAAGCCTGAATCTGGTCAAATCACACTCAGCTCAGCTCTTGAAGGGGACGAGATCGTGATACGACTGGAGGACGATGGCCGAGGTATAGATTGGGATAAGATTCGTGCCCGCGCCAAGGAAGCGAATCTTCCTTATAATTCGGATAAAGACTTGCTCGATGCTATGTTTCATGACGGAATTACAAGCAGAGACAGCGTTAGCGATGTATCGGGGCGAGGGGTCGGGCTTGCCGCTCTCAAACAATGTTGCGACAACATGGGAGGACGCATCGTCGTTGCTTCTGAACCCACGAAGGGTACGCGCATATCATTCTATTTCAAGCGCACGGTGAGCAGTAGCAACGCTGCCTAAACACTCTAATCTGCCAAATTCAGGCCTTGACCATCAATCATTTGCTATCTATGAATGAATCTGAGCAAAGTTTCCCTATGTCATAATGATAGAGAGTCTAAGTATGCGCATTGTGTCCCACCCAGATAGTAATCTAGAGCTGGATAAGTTCGGTATTACGATTCCGCTTACAGATAACCGCGTTCAGCAGGTCAACCGTTTCTTAAAGGAAGCCAATATTCCTGTAACTCCTATAAGCGAGTTGCCAATGGTGCAGATGGATCGGAAGATGCTTCGTTTAGCTCATAACCCGGATTATGTAGAAATGGTCTTTGGAGACCCCTCCTCGATAGAGAAGGCTTTGATTGGCACATTTGAACTCTATGACGAGCAAGGCAACCCTAACCGCTTCTTCCCTGAGCGAGCCAGCTATCCTCTTCACAAGCTTGGAAAAAAGGCACTAGATCAAGCAAAGGGAGCGATTGCAGCAGCAGAACTAGCCCATCGAGAGGGGGCGAGCTTCTTTCTGGGCGGTGGGTTTCATCACGCAATGTCTTTTGCAGGTCGTGGCTTCTGCTTTGTTAACGATATTGTCATGGCGGCCCGTCATGTTCAGGCTCTTGGTGACTACAAGAATATTTGGATCATCGATATCGATGTCCATAAAGGCGATGGCACAGCGGAGCTAGCGGTTAACGACGATTCCTTAAGAACATTTAGCATCCATATGGCAAAGGGCTGGCCTTTAGATGGACCAGAAAAAGATGAGAATGGCGATATTAATCCTTGGTTTATCCCAAGCGATGTGGATGTTCCCATTGGTGAAGGAGAAAGCTCCAGCTACCTTCAGCAACTAGAAGAGGGACTGAGCAAACTTCTGTCTTTGGGAAAACCCGATTTTGTGATCGTGGTGCAAGGTAGCGATCCATACGAAAAAGACCAGCTACCCAGCGCAAATCTGATTAAAATTGATCTCGCTGCCATGCTGAAGCGGGACATGATGGTGTACGATCTTTGTAAGGAACTTCAGGTTCCCCACTGCCACCTGATGGCAGGCGGCTACGGAGAGTTTGCTCACGAGCCATTCAACCAGTTTTTTGGGGAACTTAAAAGCCGCGGTCACCTATAGGGGTTTGGGCTGGGATCTGAAGATACAGAGATTGCCACCGTCGACATATACAGGAGTAGGCCAGGAGTGAGCTTGTGCGATGTCTAGCAGCCACTCCCGGGCGTTGCCCTTTGTTACAACGGTAATCGATCGACGTTTGCTAACAGCTATAATCTGCCTCAGAACATGTTCATAGGTTTCTTTCGTGAACGGATCGTATAAGTAGTAGGCATCCGCCTCAGGAATTTTAAAATCCTCAAGGGACAAGTCCTGTTCTATAAAAGTCAGGTTAGATTCTAGCTGGAAAGCTCGCCCGGTATCGTTTGCAAGGGCCACCCGATGGGGAACATACTCGTAGCCTATGAACTTTATATCCGGCCTTAAAAGAGAAAATGCCAGTCCCACGCGACCATAGCCAGACCCTAGATCAACGACGCAACTGTTCTTAGGTAGATTGCTAAAATGGAGGGCTAGCAAGATTGTCGAATACCCAGACTGAACCCCTACCCCTGAGCCCTGATAAAGGCGTTCAGGGTTCTTTTTATCCACGATCATGGTTTTGTCGCAACTATAGTCTAGATTAAAAATGAGATCGAGCCCATCAAAGGCTCGGTACAACCTAGGACCAATAGGCTCATCCGAGCTTCCTTGTCGTCGCTCTTCATCTTGAAAAAGCAGAGACATAGCTTGCAGTGACTTGGTGGTAAAGTCTTTCCTATCGGTGTCCGATCGCATCTTGATACATTCAAGAAGCGCTGATTCGATGACTAGTATCTTCTTGAGTAGAGGCTTTAGGGCTTTGGATTCGACAGTTTCAAAAAAACTTTTCAGGAAAGAGAGGGCCAATAATTCATCGATAAAAAATGGAGCTATAAACTCTGCGTTTGTCTTTTTGATCCCTGATATGTTGTCATCGCGATTCTTCAGCCAGTACTTCTCTTGCAGGAACTCAATCGCAGCACCAAGAAAGGCTACCTTTGCATAAAGCTCAGCCATCTCCGCTGAGCTTAAATAATTTGGAGCACCTTTAGAAACTTGAAAGCGATTCTCCGTAGAGTTCAATAGTAAGGAGAGGAGAGCTTGCTCAGCAATATGCATGGTTTTCCCGTGGTAGAATAATCTGGAAATTAGTGGTGCAGTAAGGGGCGCAGGCCTTAAGCATTATCTTCTTCGAGGCGCCGATCGATGAGATCCACGAAAACTTTGATCTTGCTGGAAATTTCAGGGGGTACCAAAGCTTCCCAAGATTCATCTTTATCTCGGATTTTTGAAAGCACCGTTTTTGAGTGAATGTTCAAAACATCCGGGTCGTAATTATGAAAGTCCTTGATCAAGCCTTGGCACCATAAATTTAAGAACAAGTACTGTATATGTTGAGGAAACTGGATATCTTCGCCTTTCACAAGTTTTCCGCCGTCGCCCACTTTGGGGTAAAGGTAAAGTTGAAACTTATTTTTAAATAGTCGTCCAATAGCTTCTAGCGTTCCCCCCGGAAGGTCTTTATAGTGCTCCTCCCTAAATAGCTCTGTGAGATTATCGATCCCTAGAACGAAAGCAATATGAGAGTTGGCAAACATGTTCAGATATTCAGATAAGCGGTAGTGATACTCGAAGTTAGTAATCATGGTTTGCATATTCATTGCTGATATCATCTCTAGCCTGAATATCAAGTCCTCTTCGTTGGCTTTTTCCTGGTTGAAGATATTATTGAAGGTGATTTCACAAAGGGGCAGAACGACCCAGCCTTTGGCTTGTTCTTGCAATTGCTTTACCCCTTGGCAAAGCATGTCCTTTGTTTGTAAAGTTGGCGGGCGAAAGCGACCCCGCGCAACGAGAAGAGCTTGATTGTAGAACTTGTCCGTGACTGTTTGAATCTGGCCCTTTTCATCGAAAAGGATGGCTTCTGCAAGGCCTTGAGAGATCAGCTTCAGGTTGAGCGCTCGATTATCCACATCTTCAAAGGACTTGCCAGTAACTTTGATCACATCGATATCGAATTTTCGGCCCATCAGGCCATCCTTCAGGCTTTCAAGGAGGAGCGGTAAGTCTGCGCTATAGCGATAGGCTGCATAGAGTAGATTCACACCCAAGACACCGATAAGGTTTTGTTGTGATTCGATCATCGACTCGTATAGGTGAACGTGAAGAATAATCTTATGCACCGGCCCTTGGGGTTCAAGTTGAAACTTGCATCCTAACCAGCCGTGTCCGGGTCGACCATTCTTTGGAGACTTTGTGGCCATGGTATTGGCAAAAACGAAAAATCGCCTTTCGCACATTTGCTCGCCAATGCGCTCCTCCAACAGTCCAAACTCGCGATCGAGCATCTTGTTCAAGCGATTTTCAACTACGTATCGACCAGACTTTTCTTTGCCGTAGATGGTATCTGAAAATGTCATATCGTAAGCTGACATAGTCTTGGCGACTGTTTTGGAAGCACCTCCCACCTTGAAGAATGCTGAGGCAACTTCTTGACCTGCTCCGATCTCTGCAAATGTCCCGTAGATTGTTCGATCTTCGTTAAGGTTCTTCGCTTTGACTCGGGTCGTGAGCGGCTGGTGCTGGATGGTCTGCATGGAATCTGATTCTCCCCACTGGATGCCGGTATCAATTGGTACCGGCTTATCATTCTTAGTTATCACTGCGCTTGTGTGCCAGTTATTGAGCCGGTAGGCAGTTGGAACCAGCTGTCGTAAGCCCTGCTGTTTCTATATCGGCTGCGACGAAATAAACCTGATGATACAGGATCTTAAGCTCCGATTTCTTGACAGAAATCTTGAGATCCATCATATATGTCCTCGGCCTTTTTAAAAGGCCTTTTCGTAGCAAATTTTTGCCAAAATACCGGCAAAATTTCTGAGTTAAGTTAGTAAGATGCCGGCAGCTATCAATTACCCGTACTATTTGACCGATAAGCGCTATGCCGAGCCATTTAAGGGGAGATAATTGCAGTGAAAAGAATTTATACTTGGAAAGAAAAAAATTCAGGAAAAATTGTCGAGGTCCGGCGGACGATTGATCAATATAACGTTCCTCCCAGCTTGGAAGAGGCGGGGCTGACCAATCAAGATCATGATCTCCAGTGGATCAAGTTTGTGGATGTCGCGTTAATCGGTGGCAACCTCCAGAAGGGTAATTACGGCCGATGTTAAAGTGACCTATGTGTTGTTTGACGAGAGTTGCTAATTTGGTGCTTTGGCCACATTTCTTCAAAAAATCATAAAAAACTTGTAACTATTCCTATCGGCTAACGAATCGTCGTTAAAACCCTTAACAAAGGAGAAGACGATGCGTTTAGCTATCCTGACATCCCTGTGTTTGGCCATGGCGTCCTGTGGAAATGATGACGATGACGATAATAATGAGGTAGCGCCGTCCGCAGATGCTGGCTTTACGGAAACCATTACTGATGTGCCAAGTGACTACAAGTCATCGAGCCAATTTTTTACGCTGACTGAAGGGCTTGTACCTGCCGCAGAAAAAAGCCCTCATGGTGCAAACCAAATCTGGTATAGCACTGCTGTGCAAGGGTTTGTGGGTCAAGCAGGCTTTACCGCTCCAGTGGGAACCATCGCAGTCAAAGAGTATGACGCATCTGGTGACGGAGAAGTGGATGGTATTGCAGTCATGATCAAGCAAGCCGCGGGATACGACCCAGACAATAATGACTGGTACTACGACTATCGGGATGTTGACGGTACTATCAAAAGCCAGCCTAGCCCAGGTGCCAACCAAACCTGCATTGGTTGCCATGCAGTATGGCCTGAGCAAGATTATTTACCCGGCCTCCTCATTCTTAGTGAATAATCCTTTTATTGGCTGAGTCTAAGAAGGCTCAGCTTTTCCCCGGAGTTTTCATGGCAAGTGATCAGCGGAACCCTCCCAGCCTTGAAGAGAAGTGGCATGGCTGGATGATGGCGGCGCAGAATGGCGAGCGCAATGCCTATACTTTATTGCTGCGAGAATTGGCCCACTTTCTGCCACGCTATGTTGTGAAACACGTTCAAAACCAGCAGATGGCCGATGATATTTGCCAAGAGGTATTGGTTAGTATTCACAAAGCTCGGCATACGTGGAATTCTGAGAGAGCTTTTATGCCCTGGCTTATGGCGATTGTTAAACACCGAACTATTGATGAAATCAGAAAATGGGCAAGAGTGAAAAAAGCCGAGATCATTGATGAGCGTTACGATCAATTGCTGAGTCCTAGCAATACCGAGGATGAAGTTCTTGCGGCAGAGCTTGGGAACACTTTAAACGAGGCCATAAAAAACTTACCAGAAAAGCAGAGGCAATCGTTTAGATTACTGAAACTTGAAGGGCATTCTGTTAAAGAGGCGTCCACAATAACTGGGATTAGCCAGAGCGCAATCAAGGTTTCGGCCCATCGCGCCTATAAATCACTAAAGAAGTCTATTGGGTGGTTTCATGAAGCATGACAAATTGATTGAGCAGTTAACAGCAAGCGCACAACCGGTGCAGGTGATACGCTCCCCGTTAAAACCAACGATACTAACGTTTATACTTGTTGCTTTGGCTCTAAGTCTATCTCTGGCAGCTTTCGGGCCCACGGTATATTGGTATCATGTTGAGAGTGTCTGGTTTAAGCTTGAGTTGCTGGGAGGGGGAGGAGCTGCCTTTGCAAGCCTTTGGCTAGCAATCAATAGTGCACTACCCGGTCGGAAGCCAGAGATTTTCGCGTTTCCTCTGTTCTTGGCTAGTCTTGGGATCTTTATGGGCTCCCTTGCGATCAATTCATGGTCCCATCATCAGTCTGATTTTTTAGTTGGCATCGATCACTGGCAATGCGTAGCTCCTACAGTTTTGTTAGCTTCTTTAGGAGCAGTTCTAACTCGTTGGGCCGTGCTCCGTTTGGCTCCTGTAAATCCACGGGCGGTACATTTTTTCTCGTCAACCTTTGTTATCTTGTTGGCTGGGAGCTTGGTGACGCTCTGTTGCCCGGCGACGGGGTTTGTTCACTTGCTTCTTTGGCATTATTCGCCAGTTCTCTTAGCTTGGGTTTTGGGAAACTATAGTGGCCGAGCGATGCTTCGGTGGTAGTTTATGGCACCTAGGAGGGAAAGCTCTGAATCTTACGATTCAGAGCTAGGATCGTTATGCAGGCTCAATTAGTAGAGCGAGTCCATCGCTGCGAACTTCTACGTCAAAAAGCTCTCCAGCATACTCGTACCAAACCTCTAGCAGTCCATTGCTAGCAGGACGAATGCTCTTTTCGACTGCTGGAGTTTCCTTCGCAGGAAGGAAGTTTGGCAAGTAGGTTTGGATTGCTGTACGGATTTTGAAAGGCACTGCGTTTGATGCAATCTCTTCTTCGATTTCAAGAACCTTTCCACTTGCAGAGATGTCTGCTTCTAGACGGCGGCCATCTGCTGTGAGTGCGCTAATCTCATAGACAGCTTCGATCTCATCACGGTCGAGCTCCACCGACACCAACTCATTTTTTCCAACATAATTTTGAAGCGCAACTTGCGCTGCATGGAGGATCGGGCCAGGAACGGCTTCTAGGGTCATAGCCATGGAACCTGCGGCGGGTGCTTCGACAAAGCCTAGATTACTACTAGAATCTGTCTGCGTGTTGTCTGCTAACGCGATGCTTGAAATCATGCTCAGAACTGCAATCGATGTGAACTTCATAATATTCTCCTTCTCATGGTGTGAAGCGTCAGCGAAATAAGAGCCGAAAACGAAAATTAGAGTCCTTTGCAGAAGCACCATGTTTTGCGCGACATGCGATGACCTTCGCAAAGATCGCATATTCGCTTAAGACTCTCATTTGCTGACCGTTGTTTGACTGCAAAACTAATTGATTTACAAAAACGAAAGGCAAATGATTGGTAATGATTCGATAAATATAGGTCGTATTGATATGGTATTCACCTACTAATCATTGTGCTGTCTGAAGGTCTGCGAACTTCCATTAAGGAGGGAACCTCTAGGAGTAACTACGCGTTAGGTTTATCAATGGGTTGCTATTTCATAAGTTCGATAGTCAAGCCAGTTTAGAAATTTCAAGAACAGCAACACTATGGTTGGATGCATTAAATGGTCTTACGAACTTTTTAAAATCTTTCTGCGACTGCGTTTCAGCTATAAATTCGTATGCTGAGATAAAGTAAGATCTGCAAAGATCTAGAAAGATTAAGAAAAAATAGTAAAACCAACCATTAATAATTTGACAAAATAGGTGAGTTTGGTTTTTTTGTTGTTAGTTTATACCAATCCTTAAGGCCTTCAATGGGCCGATTTTAAAGATACCGGAGACTGTAATGAAATTAATCCTAGCTTGCTTTGGCCTGATAACTTCATTTAGCGGAGTCTATGGATCGGCACCGGCATATGTCGTCATCGAATCATTAGAGGTCAATGGAACAGGTTGCCCGAAAGGCTCTGTCCAGAGATCCATTTCGGGAGACCGTAGATCGTTCACCTTATTTTTCAACGAATACCTGGCGGAGATTGGTGCTGGGACAAGCTTGCGCGACCAACGAAAGTCTTGTCAGATTACGGTGAACCTAGCGACACCAGGTGGCTGGAGATTTGCTGTTTCACGCTTTACTTATCGTGGCTTTGCCGATTTAGATAAGGGCATAGAAGGTAGTCATGACACGAACTACTACTTTCAGGGGGAAATTGATGGGGGCTCGTTTCAGCATGTGATGCAAGGACCGCGAAACTTTGGTTTTGACTTTACTGATTCTGTGCCAACAGCTGAAGAAGTCTGGTCGTCGTGCAGTCAAAAGAGGGCCTTAAATATCCAAACAGTGATGAAGTTAAGCAACACGAATAAGGCAGCATTCCCTAATGCCAGCGGTGCCATGGGGACTGATGCCCTTGATGGCACCATTGGAGAGCAGCGCTGGGATATTAAATGGGAAAGTTGTAATCCTTAGATATAAGGCTGGCAAGATCGGGTCACGCTGCACATGAGAATACTGGTCAGTTCTGCCAGCCTTAACGCTTCCAAACCATAATCCTGGGAACAGGGTGCCATCCACTGAAGAAAACTGGCAGCGACATTCTCGTGCTCGCCAGCATCATTGATCTCCATGTGTCGATTGATCTGCTTGGCAGCCTTGTCAAGACCTCCTCTTGCTAATAGTTGAGCTAAGGGATCCATGTCTTCATAAGAGCTACGTTCAAAGAAATCTACGCACATTGCGAATGCTAGCAGATTGCGACTGGCGGCATACTCCAAACACATCATTAGGGCTTGGGTCGATGGTGTGACTGGTACATTCTCTGGTTCGTCTACAATAGACTTCAGAGCTACACCGAGAATGCGATCGTGGCCATTCTCTTCCTGGATAAACTCGTTGACCGTTGCCTTTGCTGATTGAGCTATATCAAGGGCAGGCTTCAGAGCTTGTTGGCATTTTTGGGTCACAAAATGATTTTGTCTTACGATCACGCTTGCAGCCTGATGGAACTCTGACCCTTCAAGTTTGTTAATATGAGCGAAGACTTCGTTGCCACGATCTTGCTCTAAGACTTCCAAAAGATGAAAGCGTCGGGCGACAGAATGCAGACTTTCCGGATCGATACCATTGTCAATCGCAGCAAAGCCTAGAGCATTACTTGTGTCCCACTCCCATTCATTTCTATCGATAACTTTCATGACCTGATCAAAAAGATCTTGGTCACCGGAACCAACAATCTCTTCGAGGAGTTTAGGAAGAGCTAAGCTATGAATGTTAGGTTTCTGAACCTCATGTATATCAGTCTGCGCTTCATGCTTGATCGAGGGAAGCGTATAAGCTATTGGGTATTGATGGGTTAATTGCAGAAACTGATTGAGTAGACCCAAATCATCTTGATTAAACTGCCCCGATTTCTCAGCAAGGCTTTCGAAATAAGCTTGGTTGCTGGGGTCAATGGGAAGATCGAGGCTTAGCCAAGGAGTTTTTGCCGTAAAAGAATTCTTGTTTATAGAGAAAGAAAGCTCATCATATGGCCAATACACTGCCTGAGACATAATATGCTCCCACAATAGTAGTAAAGAGTTGCTGCAAGCAGCAACTCTCCATCGCAAATGGAATTCATAGCCTTAAGTTTGGACCTGGGTCCAGTTTAGCAAGGCTCTGTCTTCGAATTACAATTGAACAACGTTTGTAGGAAGACAGCTTCTTACGTTGATATCAAACTTGCCGTTAACAAGCTTAGTTTTAAGAGCGATCTGACCTTCTGCACAACCATTGTCAAGGATTTCACGTTGATCGTAGTAGTTGTTGTCAGACTCATCACAAGTGCCAGCGTTTACGCTGCCATCGCGAAGTTCATAGCTGTTCAAGCAAATTGTTTTTGTTTTAGTTGGCTGTGGTGCAGGCATGAAAGCGCTTGCGGAAGCAGAAACAGCAAGAGACATAACGGCGATTGTTTTTTGTACTTTCATTCTATTCTCCATTAAGTGTTATGGATTCGTTATAAAATCCTGGTGGTTGTAATATGGAAGTTGAATACTTGTCAAATGAAGTTATGACTATCGACGAAACTTTTAAAGTGATAGGTCTCTTTATGAGATGTGGTCTCTAGTATTGGTTTCTAATTTTTATGATGGAAGGTGCTTGTGAGATTAAGTAAACTTAAGATGGCGGTGGTTACTGTTATTTTTTTCTTAAGTGGTAAAAGCTTTGGCCGAGACTTACAGGACGTTGTTAATCGCTTAAACCAAGATCAATTAGAACCATTGTTCGGAATAAATTACCTTATGGATAAAGGGAAATATGAAGATCTTGGGAAGCAATATCAAAGTGAATTGCGCACTATTAATCAAAGGTGGCAGCTAAGTGATCTTAGAAAAAGGTACAGCAATAAGCGAAAGCAAGCTTTAGCCAAGAATACGTTTTTTCATGAAGAGATGAATTTACTAAATCAGAAATTATTACGGGTAAGTCAGTCGGCAAACCGCGTCGACCTTTTTGAAATCTATGATTATTACGATAAGGCTCAAGCAGTGCAGGGCATTATGCTGAACCACCCGATAGCAAGTCCTCACCGAGTATCGTCGTTTGATCGTGGTAATGAGATTGGATTTTGTTTTTTAAGGGCCTTTCTAGTTCATCACTATTTAAGAGGTCTAGGTGTTTCACAGGATCACATTGTAAAAGTATTTGCCGTCGGTGATCTATATTACGCTACACAACATTGGAACTTTCATGTCGCGGTGATGATCCCTACCGTCGAATTAGGTTTCCTTGTAATCGATCCTATCCATGAACATCCTCTCCCATTGCGAGCGTGGATCAGATCAACACGATCGCTAGGAATAAAACATCCCATAGATCGTGTAAGATTTTTTCTGAGTTCCCCGAAGCGATTTCTGCCGAGTGAGAATTCTCATCGTATCAGCACATTGGAACACCCCGTTCTTCGAAACTTTGTTGAGGCGTTAACCCCATACTTGTCCTTAGACGACGCTAGGGTGTCTCACCGTTTCATGAGAAACTGAGACCGTTTCTAGCTTCTTGGGGGCGAGCTTGGATGATTTCGTCTGGGAAGAAAAGTGGCTGAGGTGAGGTTTTTGAAAAAAATGTACTCCTGTAGGGAGTATTTAAAAGAAAGGCACGCTCTGTCGGTTCAAAAAAGCCACTCTTACACGTAGACGAGTCAACGGGGTCGAGTGGACATTGAGTGTTAGTCTATGCTTCTTTACATTTAGCCTCGATAACTTGTCGCAAGTCTATTGGCCTTGGACTTTTCCCCAGCGTTGCTCCTAGTCGCTAGTGACACAAGTATAATCGACAGTAGGGTGGCTAGCATGGCTATCGTTCGCATAGGATATGCTAAGTTGCCAGAACTGTCGAGCCAGAAGCTCAAACTTGGAATACCAAGTAAGCTGAATCCGCCAGTTAATCTAAGGCAAAAACCTAAAATCAGTCCAGCAACAGCCCCTTTTACATTGACTTGTTTGAAATAGATAACCATCAAAAGCTGAGGGAATAGAATAACGTAAACTAAATCTGAACAGAAAAACCAAAGGTCATAGACACTTCTTACCGAAAGAGCTAGCGCAGTTGCGATACAGCCAATAATTAGGATAGTGAGTTTGGACGCCAGAAGCAGTTTCTTTTCACTATGACCTCTGATCGGCCTGTAGACGTTCCACACAAACATTGATGAGGCTGATAGGATTGAAGAATCAATCGAAGACATGACAGCAGCAGCAACTGCAGATAGACCCAAAACGCTGACTACAGGTGGTACAAGATACTTGAGAACAGCCGGTAGAATCATTGCGCTTTCGGGAGTAAAGCCAATAAGACTATTCCAGTCTGTTAGTTTGGCTGCCATTCCTATAATCATGGGGGGAATTGCAAGGAGGATGCACCCAACAGCTGCCAGGATAGAGAGGTTTTTAGCAGCTTGAGGGCTTCTGGCTGATAAGACTCTTTGGAAATATACTCCCCACGGAATTCCACCAAAGACCAATAGAAGTCCAAAGTCTAGCCATGTTGATAACGAGAAGTCAGCGGCTTTCAACGCGTCTTTATCTGGAAATAGTTTTGCTGCATAGCCAAAAGCGCTTTGGTAAGAACTCCACATAGTATCCCAACCGCCGGCTGCATTGATTAGAGCTGGTACAGCTAGGCCTAGACCCAATCCTATAAAAACTAATTGTGCAACATCAGTAGCTGCAACAGACCACAAACCGCCTAATAAAGTATAACTAATAGCTATGGCTGCTGAAGTTAGGATAGCTACACTAAAAGGGATCTCAAGAATCGTACTAAAAGTGTAGCCAAGGGCAGTAAGAATCGCAGCGGACCAGAAAACCTCACCGATAAGAGCAGGAATGAATAGGAGCCCAGAAACCTTCGCACCATATTTTTTCTCGAACGGATCGAGCATTGTCACATAATTTTCTTCTCGCATCTTCTTAGCGAAAAAGAGACCTCCTAAAAGCAATGAGCATGCATAACCCCATGGAGCTTGAGTCCATAGCAGGCCAGATCCGAAACTAGCTTCCGCTGTACCGTTAATATATCCACCCCCAACCCAAGTCGCAGTCATTGTAAAGACTCCGACAAACAAAGGAATTTTTCTATTTCCAACGAACATGGTTTCGGCACTTTTAGAACTATCTTTTTTATTTGCAACCCAATAACCTAACAAAAATGTGACTAGGTAGAACACGATAGTTCCGATGATGTATGCTGATGTCATTAGATTCCCTTCCCACTGAGCCATACTCCTGAGGCTCGAAAAATTAGATTTATTTTGAATGCGGAGCTGCTTAGATATTAGAAAAAGAGAAAAATATCTAGATTCTTTTAGGTAAAGATTTCTTTCCTGATTCTGAGTGTAGTTGCTAGTTGACAAAGTAATTTGGCTTGTGAGAATTTCCCGAAACTTTCATTGTCTCATTGGAGTAAGAACATGAGCGAACCGATTATTCGGGACTTACCTACACTTGATGAAGTTATAGTGCAGTATCAGCGCGCATTTGAAGCAAGTAATATTGATCTACCTGAAGATTGGCAATCCATAACAACTGAGATGAGTCAATGCTGGTGTGAGTTTAAGTCGCGATACAACTGTGACACTTGGCAAGACAAGGCCATGATCCAGGCCTATTTAGAATGCCCCGATTCTTTGGGTATTGCTGTAAATTGCCAGCGATACTTTGAAGCGGACCCAGCAACATCTGTACAATTAGAGAGAGCGGTGAAGCTTTGTGTGGCGACCTATGAATTATACCGAAGCATGGAACAGATATCGACTTGTGAAGAGAGAAATATAAAGCTGGACTCGACTCCATTTCTTAGGATCTTGGGTTCTGAACGTGCTCCAGGAGTATCTAAAGATCTGCATAAAAAAACTGAATACTACTCTCACTTTATGGCTATGTACCGGGGCAACTTTTTTAAGATCCCCCTTTCCGTTGATCCAGGCGACGTAATGTCTTATCTACTAGGCGTCATGGAATGCCAGTCTCCAGAATGTTATGTTGGCTTGGGAACGATTTTGGAACGTCCTCGATGGGCGTACTGGAAAGAAAAAATATCTAACTCACACTTTATAAATAGCATTAATTTTAAGGAAATTAGCAATTCATTATTTGTTCTATGTCTTGATAATAACAAAATAGTAAATACTCATGATTTTGTTAAGTGTGTAAGAGATACCTATAAAAATAGGTACTTCGATAAGAGTATGCAGCTTATATGCTTTGCCAGTGGTGATGCTGGATTGTCATACGAGCACTCATTTGCTGACGGACATCATATTAATCAGTTTGCGAGAGAAGTCTATCGAAGGTCATTGCAAGTAGAGGTTGATAACGCTGAAATAAAACGCGTATCGCCTTTGCATTGGATCGATGTTCCTGATGAGTTTGTGAGACTGGTGCAGAGAAAAGAGACCGATGCGAAAGAGGCTATGAAACATTCCTTTTTCTTTGACAGTACGATAGATACAAATTTGTGCCAAAGACTGAAGATCCTTCCAGATGCTGTCTTGCAGCTCTTATTGCAAACAGTAGCATTACGTTGTTCAGGTAGAATGGTATCAGCAAGTGAAGCTATTCACATGCGTCATACGAAAGGCGGTCGCTACGAAACTATCAATACTTTAAGTCAACATAGTAAAGAATTCGCAATTGCTTGGAGTGAATTTATAGAAAGTTCTAATCAAAAACAACTTGCATCTGGGATATTGCAGCGTCTTCAGGCTGCTTCAGATAGCCATAAACTAAAAGTTATTAGGTGTAAAAAGGGACATGAAGGTTTGCTCGCACCCAGATCATTTTTTACTTTCTACAAGTGTAAGGTCAACCGAGACCTTAGGGTACTTGAAAGCCTCTTATACCCAGAGCTGGCTACCTCTAACCCTGGTTTCGGGGGCGGGATTGCTTTAGCTACAATGAATGATAGCGGTGATAAGCTACTGGCGAGCTATGGGATTAATGGTGAGAAACTTCAGATTGAAGTTAAGGTGCAAGGATCGTGGACGCGATATTTCAGTTGCATCAAGGAAACTCTTCACGCTAACTGGGAGGAAATTTCTAGTTTTATTAAAGATAGGCACAATGACCATGGCTAAATCTAGTATTGCTGCATTGTTGATTCCATTAACTTGGGCATTTTCCATAATTCTCGCTAAACTGGGTAGTGAGTCAGCCACTCCTCTAGTGGCTAACTCAATTCGATATACAATGATCTTTGTGCTTTGTCTCCCGCTGTTTTTTCTTTCAAGGAGAGTTTTTCCGCCTACTAAATACTTTATACCGGTATTATTAAGCAGTATGCTGCTATATGGTAGCCTACTTCTTTCATGTATTGCGGTCACAAGCACTACGGTTATGAAAGCAGTTTTTTACGGTACCTTCTATTGTTTTTTTATTCCTATTATAAAAATAGTAATGGGGTCCAGGTTTAGTGTCTCCCTTGTATATGTCTACGGTCTGTCCTTATTAGGTGCTCTATGCTTGGCTCGATTCGAGTTAGATTACTTCAATTATGGTGATCTTTG
The DNA here is from genome assembly GCF_900177345.1 of Pseudobacteriovorax antillogorgiicola. NCBI lineage: Bacteria > Pseudomonadati > Bdellovibrionota > Oligoflexia > Oligoflexales > Pseudobacteriovoracaceae > Pseudobacteriovorax > Pseudobacteriovorax antillogorgiicola. The sequence continues at coordinate 7,620 of NZ_FWZT01000034.1, read as the reverse complement.
TGCATTGGGAAGCGCTTTGCTGTATGGTTTCTATACCGTGTCGATTGAGAAATATAGCAGACAAATCAAGCCTTCGTTTTTACTTTCTTGGCAAGCCAGTTTCTGGTTTTTTTTCTCCTTAGTCATGTTTCTATTCGACTATTCAAATCATGTTGCCGTCAAGAACTTGGATTCAAAATTCATAGGATATATCGTTATCTGGTCCATACTCACTTTCTTTGTATATTGGCTACAAAACAGAGTTCAACAACAAGTTAAGGCGTCTACCCTTGGATTCATCATGATTCTCGATACGCCCCTTGCTGTCCTTCTTGCGCTAATGATCTTTAAGGAACAGCCAATTTTTATCGAAATTCTTGGGGCTTTCATCATTCTATTAGCTGTATCTCTCGCCCCTCGGCTCATTCGCGAAAGTAACTTGCAAGAATTAGCATCGAGTTGCATGAAAAAAAATGTAACGACGAAGTTATCTGCTAAGAACATATAAATTTTTAGACACGAGGAGATTATTAATTGATTCTACGCACCTGCCTGACCACTTATTTTTGCGGAATACTAGCTTTGAATGCCCAAGGAGCTCAAGAGCCGATTGGTCTTTCCATCGATCTAACCAGCTCTTCTTCCTACATTTTTAGGGGGTATAATCTATTTCAAGATTCTAGACAACGAGACCAAAATGCCATGGTAGCTCCAACCATAATATGGAATCTCCCAAACAACCGAACAAGCATTACTTTTTTTAGTGCCTATCAGACGAATGGAAAAAGCGTATCTAGGAATGTCAAAGGAGGTGTTGGTGCGGAGCAGGATTTGATTTTGAATCATAGTTTAGTGATTGACTCTAACACTCAATTGAACCTAGGGTTTTCAGTATACTCTTATCCATTGGCTGAAGAAGATGAGGCAGGAGTTTCTACTCCGATATATCTTGAGCCGTCAGTTTTTCTTACTGATTCTAATTACTTTGACTACTCTATAGGTCTCAGCTATTTCCGCGGTCAGCAGGAAGAAATTAAGCAATACAGCTACCTTTATTGGGGTGGCTCCATCGGTAAAAGCTTCGTTGTTGAAAAAGGGCAGAATTTAGACATGTTGCTTTCAGCTGGGTACAAATCCTACGATGATCAAAACGTGAATCAAGATAAGGACTACGATGTTCAATTGGCTGCTGCACTGCCAATTAACCTTAAGGATGGTTACTACATTAGTCCAAAAGTAGGGCTTGCTTGGACAAATATATCTGATTTGGAATTTTCAAATGAGCTTGCCTACTTCGTTGCGGTTAGCACTGGAGCAAGTTTTTAGGCATTCATTGCTATTAGACTATTTGCCTGCGTAGAGAGCCCCGATATCTTGCGAGTGCCTAGTCGATTTGAAGCCTCGATGTTGTTAACTTTGTCACTCGCTCGTCACCGTACCAGCTAGCTCCTTGTCGCCTAGCCGATAATTTAACTTGACTAGGCACTAGTTTACTGGAGAGAACTTCTATCGGTTCTCAGATTTTCTTCAACTTGCCGCAAGAGCTTTTAAGGCATCAGTGTAGGTAAAGATCCCAGATAGCTTGCCATCTTTACCTTGAACCAGAGTTGAGCCAATTTTCTTTTCAACCATAAGCGAGCAAACGCTCTTTAAATCTTGATCTTCAAGCACTGTTACGGGCTCCTCCGTCATAGTATGGCCCACCTTTACCTGACTGATGTCGATCGCGTTCATGCCTTTTAAGTAAAGAATATCCCGTTCGGACAAGATGCCGATCACCTTTCCACCTGACATCACTGGGAGGTGAGTCACACCAAGTTCGTACATCCGTTCTTTGGCGTCTTGCACGGTGCAGTTGGGCTCGATGCTATGGGGAACTTTCGTCATGTATTCGGAAATCTGGGTCATATTCCTTCTCCCTATTTGAAACCTGTCTTGCTTCACACCTGATACAAAGCAAAGCTCGTGCCTAATGGAGAATCCGCTACGATAGGGGAAAACCCAGAGATGAGTCGCCTGGTTTGGCTGATATGGGGCAAGTCGTGTGGGATTTAGTACAAAGGGAGGAAAGTAGGCTAGGGGGAAAGCCCTAGCCCTAAATCAGGAGGAACTTAGTCCCAACGATTGAAAACCATGAATGATTTGCTGCTGTCTTCCATCCACAAGTAGACAAAATAGCCAGCACCTTGAGGGGCTAGTGAGCAATAATCAACTCCTGAATCCCCAAGAGTCTCGCAACGAGTTTCTTTAGCAGCGAAGCGGGTTTCAACGTATTTGCAGCTACCAGGATAGGAGTATTTAGCTTTGCTTTCTACAAGATCTCTCATATGCATCGATATAACAAATCGTCGATCGTAGGCCCTAACGTACTGATTAAGGTCATAACTATAAACTTGGCTATCCATACCGCCATCAAGCAAGCTATCGTAGCACTCTCCGGAGTTTGGAAGGTAGAGCGTCTTCCAATTTTGGTTAGATCTTACGGGAGCAAGCTTGCCCTGAATATCATTTGAAGGTTTGCTAACAAACATGCGAGCTGAGTCAACGTAGTCCTAGACCACAGCGATGTTGAGGCCGTCTAATTTAGCGCCGCAAACTGGATAGCTTACTCCAGGATTAGCACAAGAAAAAGCAGGGGTAGCATCATTGATCACACACCCTGTTTTACTATGAAGCTGGGCTTGCTTCTGAGCAAAGAACTCAGCTGCAAAATCTTCATGACTCTCAGTTTCGTAGAAAAAATCCGCAAACATCTGGCCTGCTTTAGGGTTGCGAGCTACAATGTCGAGACACTGAGTCTTTTTGAGAGATTGAGGAGGAAGACTTACAGGATACATGTATGGTTCGACATCAAAGCGAATACAATCGGTGATGCGGTCTTGAAGTTTCGATGTTGCACGAGCAGCGTAAGGGCCTTCCTCTACAATATCTTCGCGCTTTGAAAAGCCACCAAGCCTACACTGAAAATTTTCTACTGGGAAGTTATAGCCTTCATAACCCCACACTTGAGCAGTCAGGGTTAGATCGCAACTCCAAGCTCCTTCAGGGCATGAAAGCTTTGTAAATCTGAAGCCAAGATCGCCGCCACACCAGGTGTCACCACAGATCGCACCCAAAGAGTTCAGAACTTGCTGAGTTTCCTCGATCGAAAGCTTATCGTTTACTGATACTTTTGCCTTACCATGGCCAGAATAGGCAGTGCCGCCAATAACAGCGTAATTAGTTTCATAGATTTTTCATCTCCTTTTAAAAACGGATTAATGAAGATAAAGACAAAGGCAACTGTTTGCAAATAAAATATTAATATTATATAAATAATACGTATTATCAGTCTGTTATGACTCTGTCCGCAGGAGCGATGCCACTTTAATCGCTTGCTAGTAAGTTGTTGAGGTCGTAAGTTTATCAGTATTTCTAAGATGTTGACGAAAGGATAAAGATATAAATGGCCAATGTAGCAGTGATTGTGAGTGTTGATTGGGAGGGCCGCGACCTGGTCCCAGATAGCATTGACGCCATGGAAGCTTTCCGAAAGCGTTATCCTTTTATTCCAATGCAGCAGTTTCTTAATGCGGCATACTATACAAAACCTTCTGCAAACCCAGAGCAACTTACCATCGATACCCGACGAACCCTTTTAGAGGACGACATTCTCGGTTTACATATCCACGCCTGGCGAAGCTTATTTGAGGCCGCAGGTGTTGAACCCAAGCGAGAGCCAAATTTTCGCGAGTATGGCGGACCCATGAGAGTTGTGGACGGCGATTGGGGGCATGAGATCGCGATCGATGCTTTTACGAGAGACGAGCTGTCTCGGGTGATTCAAACTAGCATTAAGATCTTAGATGAGCAAGGCTTTGGACAGCCAACGGAGTTTCGCTCGGGAGCTTGGCTGAGTGGGCCGTCGGTGATCGAAGCTCTGATCGATAATGGTTTTAGGCTTGATGCTTCAGCAGTCAATCGTCGCTTCATTAAGCGGAGATGGGGGACGAGTCCCCTCTATAAGCGACTTTCTGAACTTTGGGATGATATTTCCGATACAAGCCAACCGTATTATCAGCAATCGGAAGAAGGGCGAATCCTCCAAGTGCCCAACAACGGCTGCCTTGCTGACTACACAAGTCCCAAAGATATATTAAAAGTGTTTGAGGCGAATCTTCAGGAAGCGAAAAAAAATCCTGCACAAACTAAGTATGTATCAATAGGTTTTCATCAGGAAACAGCAAACAAATTCTTACCCAATATAGAGAAGGGTATCAGGCTCATCATGGAGAAGGCTGATAAAACTGGGGCAAAGCTCTCCTTTGTTGCGAGCCCGTTTCATTAGCTTGGAAGCCACGCTCTAAGCGGGCATTTGCAGCTGTTGAGTTGTTTGGAAAGATTCCCACCACAACTCCCGAGGTATCTGCAGCTGCAAAGTGAAAGGCCGATACTGGTCACCCGATTGGCTCTCACCGAGAATAATCAATGCACTTCCCCCCTGCTCATTCAAATAAGATCTAATGGCTGCCATGCCGACTCCTCGTCCTGAAATACTTGTGATTTCATCACGAGAGCTAAATCCTGCCTCAAAAATTAATTGCACAATATCTTTCTCAGCGTATTTGCGTTTTTCATTGATAAGGTTTCGTTGCCGGGCAATTTCCTCAATCTGCTTAACTTGTAGTCCATAGCCATCGTCTGAAATATCGATGTATAAAATATCTAGTCGGATCCGGCAGTCGATTGTGATGGTTCCACGAGGAGGTTTACCCTGGCTTTCACGAATCGCAGGCCTTTCAATGCCATGATCCATGGCGTTGCGGAAAACATGAGTGAATATAGAGTGGATCACGGTTTCACCAAGCTCATTAAAAGCGATAGGCGGACCAAGAAACTTGAGGTGTGGAACTTCCTTTTTTAATTTTCTAGCCAGGGACTCAAGCTCATCTTGAAAACCCAACAGTATTTGTCGAAGCTCACATTGGGAGAATCGCTCTAAAGTCGCTAAAAAAGATTGAACTTTTCGGCTGACCACACCTTGCTCTTCGAGGTAGCTTTCCAAAAACTGTAAGCCAGCCAATATCGTGTCTCGTGGGAAAGATATCTTTGTCTCTGTAAGATCCCACGAAAGTTTTGCCTCGCAGAAGCTTTGTAGATCGGAAAGACTTTGTTCTAGGGTTAAAAGCTTACTTTGAAGGTTAGTAATGTCTTTAGTCTCTTGGTTCAGGAGCAGGTCTAGCTGTTCTTCAGCCTCGTGGCACTGACTAGACAATTCGACAAGTCCCACAGATCGAGCTAATCCCTTCGCGGTGTGAATGTTTAAGAAGATTTCTCGCAAACCTTGCTGCATATCGTCTTGTGTTTGCTGGGAAAGCAATAGACAGGTTTTGATACTGTCTGTGATGTAGAGCGAGATCTTTTGAAAGAGGGTCGAAAAATAGCGATCGCCCATTTTTATTATGCTATGGATCAATGCCGACTCATATCTCTGCTGCTCTTTTTCCAATTCTAAAGCATGCATCTCAGTGAGGTCTTTGATGCTAAGCAAGATTTTCTCGACACTATCACCCGTTTGGGAATACATTTTTACCCATTCCAGTTCCAAGTCCATAAGTTTGCCCTGATGTTGGATCGTCAAGGACCGGGGTAGTAGGTGCTCATTGCAATCGAAAGCTAGCTCATCATGATCAATGGATGCTCGTAAAGCCTCCACCACCTGATTGATCTCATCGGCCTTTAGTTGACTGTGTTTGAGCAATTCAGGAATAGTCTCAAATTGAAAGCCTAGGGACTCTTGGAAAGCTTTGGATCGCTCAATTCCAAATGAAAGTTTTTCAGGGGATTCGATGGTCACAACCCCTTGATTGATAGTATCGAGAATAGCTCGAATGTCGCGAGTGCGTTCCTGAACCATCAAAGCGAGGGTCTTTTGGCTCTTGCGGTTTAAGTATAGTAGGTAAACGATCATAAGAGTAATCGAACTGACTACGATAATGATAAGATTCCTAATAAAGGCATTTTTCTGATTACTCAGTTGGGTTTGGGCTAGTTGGGTGCGAAGAGTTTCTGTTTGGAGGTCGAGCTGAGTTCTAACCTTTGCTATTTCTGATTCCATGTCCTTTTTACGCGAAATTTCAGAGTATTCAGCGAGTTTCTTATAGTAGTCTATAGTTTTTTCTAGGTTACCTGAAGCTTTCTCGACCTCTGCTGCAACCTTGTAGTAATTCGTTATCAAGAGGTAGTTTTTGAGAACATCGACGTCGATGGTTTTCAGAATTCTAGCTGCCATTTCAGTTTCTTCTTGTTTGAGTCTTGCTTCCATAAGGGTAGTTTGGCTTGCTGCGACCATAGAAGGCTCTCGGTTTTTTCTGAAATGTCCAATAGACAACGTCGCCATGTTGATTGCTTCTGATAGGCGGCCTGCGTCGACATAAAGCTGCGCGAGAGTTTGATAGGGGTACGCCATCAAGCGATCGTCCCCTTCTGCGAGTTCGATTTTTAGCATCGCTTCAAAGTTTTGAATCAGCGATTCAATGTCTCTACTTTGATCTTTGGCTTTAGAAAGATTGAAACGAACAAGAAATGTAAAGTATCGGCTACCCTGCTTTTTGAAGAAGTCTAAGCTTTCGTGTAGAAGTGGTACGGCTTGATCCGAGTATCCTAGAGTGTCGAGCATGACGGCTTTACTATTTTGAATGTGATAGTAGAAAAAAAGGTCGGTTTGCCCAATATGTTCCACCGCACTTAAGATTGTTGAAAGTGCTAGAGAGGACTTGCCGTTGTCTAAATAGTAAAAAGCCTTATTCTCAAGGGCAAAAGGGAGCAAAAAATTATCTTCAGCCTCATAGGCGTGTTTTTCACAGAGATCAATATAGCCTTTAGCGGTTTCCATTTTTCGCTCAAGCTGGTAGCCGTAGCCGGTAGTGCATGAGAATATCACTGCTAAGTCGGTTCTGCCATGGGCTAGAGCCTCTTCATATGCAGGTTCTCGGTATCGATAGAGCTCTTCAGGAATGCCGAGGATGTAGCTAGCAAAAGCACTAACAGCTTGCAACTCAAGGCGTCGTTGAGGGTCCGTAGTAAGCAGAAGTTTTGCTTCCATCTCTTCGATCGTCTGAGTGGGGGAATCGTAGGCACGCATCAGCAACTCAGACGGAAGCCGACTAAAACTCGAAGCCTGCAATTTGCAGCACAGGCAGTAAAAGCATAGGATCAGAACGTATCGAATGACGGTACCCCGACTACTAGGATTCACGTGTTTTATCGGTTATGAGCTGCTTTCATCAGAGGTAAGCCTTGCCTAGCATCGAGGTGATATGGGTATATTCAGGTATTTTGAAGGCTAGTGCCTAGTCAAGTTGAATTCTCGGCTAGGAGACAAGGAGCGAGCGAGGAACAGTACGTGCTGGGTACGATGACGAGTGTGTGACAATTTCAACAACGCCGAGTCTTCAAATCGACTAGGCACTAGTCTATAAGCTTTGCCGTTTTGTATTTTTTCTGGTTATGTCTCGAGAGTGTTAGCATGAACTACATCCCCCTAATCCTCACACGCCATAACGAACGTGCTCCGGTATAGGCGGAGTTTCGTGCTTCAACATCCAGGTAACCCCAGACTCCACACCTAAGGTCAGTTCCTGACCCGTGACCTTTTCACCC
>NZ_FWZT01000033.1 GCF_900177345.1 Pseudobacteriovorax antillogorgiicola | reverse complement strand
CGAACTCGGAAGCTAAGCTCCTCAGCGGCAATGGTACTGCTCTAATAAGAGTGGGAGAGTAGCTCGACGCAGCCTAAAAATATAAAAACCCTCTGATGAGAATTCGTCAGAGGGTTTTTTGTTATTTTGTTCTTAAGAATCAGCTTGCTAGAAGAGCTAGCTAGATCCTAAAATTCACAGTTTATCGCTGTCCATCCAATGGTGGTCGCTGATTTTCATCTTCAATTTTTGGAGACTCTTGCTCTGCAGTTTCTTCAGACATTGCAGCTTCTACGGGGCCACGGTCGATGTCTGCCTGAGCTGCCATTTGCACTTCATCCGAGCTTTCAAAAACACCAGCGATATTATCATTAAGTTGACCAAGCTCGGTTAGGGTTAAAAACATAGCTGCAACACCGAGCAGCGCTGCTATGGCGCTAATGGCCATAACTTTTAACCTGGATCGGCCAGTTTGTTTGATAAACTTCGCTTCAAACTTCGTGAAACCTGACAATGGTTTCTGGTCAAGTTTTTCTGATTTCATGGTCCCCCCTCGCTTTTCAATCGTGCCTTATCAATATCGGTAGTCTTTTAGAAAAAATTGAAGATATTTTATGGAAAGCTAGATACCGCATTATTAATGGGTGCTTAGGAGGTAAGGTTGACCCCCGTTAACAAGCAATTCTAGGCAAAAAGTGCACGGTCCTTGGCAGCGTTATCGGCAGAGGAGACAATGAAATAGCTCCCAAAACATTTAGCCGAGATGCTTATGAATTACGGAATCGCATTGCTGAGTCTTGTCGTTCCTCAGCTCTTATGGGCTGGGTTGCTCTTTCATAAGAGCAGCAATCGACTACTTTCTAGCAGCATGGACGTGCCCAAGAGCCTGGTGCCAATAGTTCAGTTTTGGGAGGATATTTTTACAAAATATGAAGCCAACCAGTGTGTTTATCATGATGCGAAGCATCCTCAAGTGGTTTTCTTGGTGAGTCGTGTCCCTCTGAACGACAAACGAATGATGAAAAGGCAGATTAAAAAGCAGAAGGATCAGATCCGAAGAGATTTGAGACATCTCGCTAGCGGCAAGAAGCCACATACATGGCTACAAAAAAGAATCGTATCTGCAGTACCAAGATCTTTAGCCAAGGGGTTGTATTATCGAAAAGCCCAGTCTCGGGTTCGCTGCCAACGAGGAGTGGCAACTGACTTTCGCCAAAGCCTGTCTCGCTCGGAACTATATCTTCCCATGATCAAAAGACGGTTTGCGTCACTAGGTCTTCCAAACGATCTAGCCTATTTGCCTCATTTGGAGAGTGGCTTTAACCCAAAAGCCCACTCTAAAGTAGGGGCACGTGGCCTATGGCAATTGATGCCGGGCACTGCCAGGCAGTTCATCAAGGTGAGCCGGCGGAGGGATGATCGATTGAATCCGTATCTATCAACTTCTGTAGCAGCGAGAATTCTAAAAGATAACTACAGAAAGACTCAATCTTGGCCTTTAGCAATCACAGCTTATAATTATGGGATTAACGGGGTTGTACGGGCCATCAAAAAGTACAATTCTAGTGATTATATGTTGATAAGGCAACGCCATCGGACCCGGATCTTTGGCTTCGCAGCTAAAAACTTTTATCCTAGCTTTCTAGCTGTTCGAAATGCTGCAAAACGGTATGAGCAGAGGAAGAGGGACAGCAAACGCCTTCAAAAGGCGATTGCGAGAGGGAGAAGAGCAAAGGGGCGAGAACTTAAGCAGTAGCCCTTACTCATCGATTTTAAGGATCGCTAGGAACGCCTTCTGTGGGATTTCGACGTTACCAATTTGTTTCATTCGCTTTTTACCCTCTTTCTGCTTTTCCAAGAGCTTTCGCTTCCGTGATATATCACCACCGTAACACTTGGCTGTAACATCTTTTCGCATCGCAGAGATGGATTCACGGGCAATGATTTTGCCACCAATTGCTGCCTGAAGGGCGATCTGGAACATTTGTCTTGGCAAGATTTCTTTTAGCTTCTTACATAAAGAGCGGCCACGGAATGGAGCCTGGACTCGGTGGCAGATCAAAGCCAGCGCATCAACTTTATCGCCATTGACGAGAGTATCTACTTTGACTAGATCCCCTTGTCGGTAGTCTATAACCTCATAATCCATCGATGCATATCCACGGGATATACTCTTTAACTTGTCATGAAAGTCGAAAATCATTTCGTTCATGGGGAGTTCGTAGGATATCTTCACCCGGTTACTGGTCGTGTATTCCATATCCTTTTGAATCCCGCGTTTTTCCTGCAGAATCTTCAAGATACCACCAATAAATTCTTCGGGGGTATGGATCGTAATCGCCACATAGGGTTCTTCGATATATTCGATCGTAGTTGGGTCAGGGAGTTTTGATGGATTCTCAATTTTATGCTCAGTCCCATCTTTCAGGCCAACACGATATACGACGGTTGGGGCGGTAAAGATCAGTTCAAGGCCGTATTCTCGCTCTAATCTCTCTTGGATGATATCCATGTGTAGGAGGCCTAGGAAACCTACCCGAAAGCCTAGACCCAGCGCCTGAGAGGACTCTGGCTCAGTCGTGAGAGATGCATCATTGAGTTGAAGCTTCTCAAGGCTGTCTTTGAGGTTTTGATACTCACTAGCATCAATAGGAAAGATCCCGCCGAAGACCATCTGTTTAGCCTTCTGAAAGCCACCAAGCGGAGCCTTAGCAGGGTTTTTAGGGTCGGTAATGGTATCGCCAACCCGAGTCTCAGAAACGGATTTAATGGACCCAGAAACGATCCCCACCATACCGCTGCTTAACTGTTTAGTTTCAAGGGGTTTCGGGGTCAGCTGACACACCTGTAAAACCTCAAAGTTCTTGCCTGTCGACATCATCTGCATGCGCTGATTTTTTCGAATAGTACCAGCCATAACTCGGATCAGAGAGACAGCCCCTAAGTAGGAATCAAACCAGCTATCAAAAATCAATGCCTGAAGAGGCTTATCGTTGTCGTCGGCGGGAGCAGGAATACGGGCCACGATGGCCTCTAGAATATCTTCAATGCCAATTCCGGTTTTGGCGCTACACGGAACAGCGTCAGAAGCATCGATCCCTAGCTCATCTTCGATCTGTAACATCACCCGTTCTGGATCGGCACTGGGGAGGTCGACTTTGTTAATCACGGGAATGATTTCCAAGTCGTTTTCCACTGCAAGGTAAACGTTAGCAACAGTCTGGGCCTCGACACCCTGCGCTGCGTCAACAACGAGAAGCGCGCCCTCACAGGCAGCAAGGCTTCGCGAAACTTCATAGCTAAAGTCTACGTGACCTGGTGTGTCAATTAGGTTTAGTAGGTAGATATTGCCGTCTTTAGCCTTGTACTGCATCGAAGCAGTCTGGGCCTTAATAGTGATGCCGCGCTCACGCTCAATATCCATATTGTCGAGAACCTGGGCAGACATCTCGCGATCTGTGAGGGAGCCTGTCATTTCTATAAGACGATCAGCAAGTGTTGATTTGCCGTGGTCGATATGTGCAATAATACAGAAATTTCTGATTAATTTTACATCTTGCATACGCGGTCGATTCCTGTGAGCTTCCTGGGCGGACTAAAACCCAGTCATTACGTTCCGATAAAAATTGTGGTCATGATAAACCAGGAGAGACAAAATGGCTATGATCAAATCCCACCAACGGTGTCCCGGCCCCCGACCGTTCGTCGCGGGGATTCTCATATCTATAATAGGGTCTGCCTGTGTCACAACTGAAAAAACAACAAAGTCGCCCGAGGCCGACAGCTCCGCAATCGAGGTACACGCTGAGCCTCCGAGGAATATACCAGATGCACCTGAAGACTCAAGGGGCTCGGTGGCCGTATCTCAGGGCAGCTCTCAACCAGCTCCAGGGGGTGAAGCACTGGCTAAGTTTGAGGGATACTATATTCTCGAAAAAGGTGAAACCACTGCGTTTAAACATCCCTTACCCAATTACATTCCATTCTTTCAAGTGACGATGCTCGAAGATAAAGTCTTAGATCGCTACCTCCGCTATCGTGGTTGGGACTTTAACAAAGATGGGTTCATCGACATGCTTGAGGAACTTGGTCCAAGCGGGAAAACGCAAAGTCGAAAGTTTGACTTCAATTTCGATGGTAAAATCGATCGCCAAAAATAGAGTCACTTGCCTCTGAAGCCTTGTACCAAGAGAGTTTCATGGTTATAGTAAAAGCCTAGACACATGGAAGAGGTGGTCATGAGAATCCTCAGCAAAGTGATCGTGCCTTTATCGCTCTCACTGATGGTGTGTGAGTTATCAGCCATTGCAAGCCCTCGTCATTTAGCACTGATGGGCGTGATTTCGTCGCCCCAAGGCCAATCCATTGCAGTTATAAAGAATACTGAAAATGGTCAGTCTCTGTTTGTGAAGGAGGGCGACTGGCTGCCTGGTTTACCCGGTGTGAAGCTTGATCAGATTTTGCGGCACCAAGTCTATCTCCTCATCAACGGTGCTCGTCAACCGTTAGAACATCTAGGATCTTTGCGAAGCAATGAGCGGCTCGATTCTTCAAGCCCGGATTTGAAAGGTCTTCCGGAATATGAGGAGACCCCTGACACGATGGTGATTCAAAGCACTCCCTGGACGGAGGCCGAGATTGAGGGGGTCGAGTGGAACCCTCCACATATGACCATCCCAGATCTTATTCATCCGCAGCGTTAACAGCTAGTGAATAGCCGCTAGAGGCGCTCGACCTGCCCCTTGATACGGTACTCACGAGCCAAGAAACTAGCTTGCTTTAGGGCTTGCTCTCGTGAGTTATAAATGCCGCTCCTGACTCGGTATACCACATGACCCCGTTGATTGAGCGGGGTATAGAACGCTTCAACACCTTCCATACTGAGCTTCTTTACCAGCCTCTGTGCCTCTTTTTCATTCTGACTGCTACTAAGCTCCACGGTATATTGAGGTGTCGCGGGGAGAGCCGCAGGTAAGTCACTGTCGGGAGTGGTTCCAATCTCGAAATAAAATAAGGGCTCATGAACCTGTGGCGGTGGTGCTAGACTGAGGGTCCCGTGGGATGTAGCTTCATCGATGAAATAACTCATCGAGAAAAAGAACGACGCACCCAAGGTGCTAAGCAGCACAAAAGACAGCAGCAATCGCTGTACGATGGTTGGCATAATGAGGCTCCTATAAGGCTGTCTCATTCATCATATCACAAGGGTGAACACACTCTAGGAGATAAGCTTGAACAGAGAGCAGAGTATTTGGCTAAAAGGGGTGTCGACCAATAATCTAAAGGATATCGACGCATTTTTTCCATTGGGTGCTTATACTGTGGTCACAGGGAAGAGTGGATCGGGTAAAAGCTCTTTGGTGTTCGATACCTTATACGGAGAAGCCTATCGACGTTATGTGGAAAGCCTCTCCAGCTTTGCGCGGCAGTATCTTAAGACCCTGCCAAAGCCCAAGGTGCTAGATGTGGGCAATATCCCTGCCGCGATTGCAGTGAAACAGTCCAAGGCGGGGCAAAACAATCGATCGACTGTCGGAACCATGACAGAACTAGATGATCTAGTGCGTATCATTCTAACTCAAGCCGCGGAAATTCATTGTTGCGGCACCATCGTCAAAAAGGAAACAGGCAAATCCGTTACCGAGCAGCTCTACCAGTCACATGAAGGTGCTAAGATTCTAGTGATGGCTTCGATGAGTCATTGGGCGAAACTTAAGGCTGCCGAGCTTAAGGCGCAGCTTGCAGGGCAAGGGTTCACAAGGGCCTTGGTAGACGGAGGGGTCGTTCGCATCGAAGATACTCCAGCTAAGGCGCTAAAAACGGGATACGTTGTCATTGACCGACTCTCCCTTAATGAGAAGAACTTCCATCGTTGTTTAGAGAGTGCGAGTTTAGGTCTGAGGCTGGGGCGTGGTGAGGTGGTCATTCACATAGGGGAAGGTGAGCTAAAAACTTTTTCCAGTCATTTACAATGTGAAACCTGTGGAACGAGCTACTTTGAGCCTTCACTGTCGCTTTTTAATTTCAATAATCCCCTGGGAGCCTGCGAATCTTGTCAAGGGTTCGGAAGGGTGCCGGTTCTGGACCATCATAAGATTATCCCTAATGAGAGTGAGTCCCTTGATACGGAAGGCGTATCAGCCTGGAACTTTGGGCAGCATAAGTCTTACTACCGAATCGCCACGCAGAGTGCCAAAGCCCGCGGGCTCAATCCTAAAACACAATTCTGTGAATATAGTGAAGAAGACTGGGAATGGCTTTACAATGGTGATGAACGAGGTTCATTTAAGGGAATTCAAGGCTACTTTGCTTGGCTGGATAGCAAAAAGTATAAGGCCCATTATCGTATCCACAGTGCTCGATTTCATACCTACGATACTTGCGATGAGTGCGATGGAACCAGGTTCAAACCTATTGTCAGTCATTATTTAGTAAACGGTCAATCCATCATCGATCTATCCCGAATGACGCTTAATGATTTGCAGCAATGGTTTTCCGAGTTTAGGAGTTTGGACGGTGACCAGGATGCCACGGCTCAGCTTTCCATGGGGCTTCAGGAGGCACTTGCTGAAGCCCAAATGCGGCTTGCCTACCTCAATAAAATCGGTGTTCATTATCTGCATCTAGCCAGATCTTCCAAAAGCCTATCTGGAGGAGAAGTGCAGAGAATCAATATGGCGCGGTCTTTGGGAAGCCACCTCACTGATACTCTTTTTTGTCTTGATGAACCAAGCTCTGGCTTGCACCCCAGAGACAGCCAAAACCTTTTAGAGGTGATTAAGAGCCTTCGCGATCAAGGCAATACAGTTGTTGTTGTAGAGCATGAAAAAGGAGTTATCGATGGAGCGGACCATCTGATCGAAGTGGGGCCTGAGGCTGGCCATCGGGGGGGAGAGCTGATTTACCAAGGCTCGCCGAAGAGCCTTCCCTCAGCTACGGAAATCGACTGGGAATATATGGGTGGGGATACTCCACACACCTTTCTTAGCCTATCGGGAGCGGCAATTCATAATTTGAAGGATGTCGCAGCTCGGATTCCTGTTAAGGCCCTGACCGCAGTGTGTGGTGTGAGTGGGAGCGGAAAAACATCGTTGATCCGCCATACTCTTTACCCGCTTCTATGTCGGATTATCGGCAAAGAGGTGGAGCTGGATCGCGAGCTGAAGGGGGCTAAGGTTAAGCCTGAGCGCCTCGTGAGAGATTTTTCTGATGTGCATCTGATGAGTCAAGAACCGATAGGGCGGTCCACGCGCTCGAATATTGCTACCTACTTAGGAATTCTAACGGAGGTTCGGAAGCTTTTCTCTGAGACTCCTCTAGCGAAAGCTCAAAATTTAAAACCTGGCTACTTCTCGTTCAATGTGCCGGGAGGGCGTTGTGAAGAGTGTAAGGGTTTGGGGACGGTGGAAGAGGATCTCTCCTTTTTGGGGGCGATGAATGTAACCTGTCCATCCTGCCGGGGCTTGCGTTTTCAAGAATCGGTATTAGATATAAAGTACCGCGACAAGTCCTTGTTAGACGTTCTAGCGATGACGGTGGCCGAGGCGAGAGTGTTTTTTTTCGACATCCCGAAATTAACGCGTATTTTCGACATGACATCAGCGGTTGGAATGGACTATGTTACTTTAGGTCAGCATACTAGCTCTTTTTCTGGGGGAGAGGCGCAACGCTTAAAAATACTCAGCTTTCTGATCGAAAATAAAGATCAGAAGCCGAGAATATTTATTTTCGATGAGCCTACAACAGGCTTGAGCGATCGAGATGTCCAGATGCTTCTCCAGCAATTCCGCATATTGGTCGGCAAAGGTCATACTGTCGTTGTTGTCGAACATCATTTAGGTGTTATAAAGTCTGCGGATTGGGTTTTGGAGCTTGGGCCGGAAGCCGCATCTGAAGGAGGTCAAATTGTTTTCGAAGGAACTCCGAAGGATTTGCAGCAAGAATCAACCATTACGAGTGGCTACCTAAATTAAGCTCATTAGAAACGTTGGGGCGCTCACAGGGGAAGGTGCGATTGAGTAAGCATAGCCAGATTAAAAAGAAATCCGCGGCTTCGCTACGGAAGATGAAAGATCAATCTGAAAAGATCACGATGATAACCTGTTACGATGGGGCGTTTGCGTCGCTCATGAATCAAACCGATATCGATGCTGTGTTGGTGGGCGACAGCATGGGGAATGTGGTTCTGGGGTTTGATGACACAATCCCAGTGACAATGGATATGATGGTTCATCACACAGCTGCTGTATCCCGGATTTTGCAAGGACCGCTTTTGATCGCGGACATGCCGTTCATGTCGTACAATATCTCTGTGGAACAAGCTTTGGAAAACGCTTCGCGACTTGTTCAAGAAGGTGGAGCGCAAGCTGTAAAGCTTGAAGGTGGTGAGGAAATTTTACCTCAAGTTAAAGCCATCACCAATGCTGGAATTCCAGTTGTGGGGCACCTAGGGCTTACCCCTCAAAAGATCCACGCCTTAGGGGGGTATCGTGTTCAAGGGCGTGGTGACGAAGGGGTGCGATTGAGCGAAGACGCTAAGTTGCTTGAAGAAGCGGGCTGCTTCGCTTTGGTTTTAGAGCTTGTTCCCGATGAACTGGCTAAAAGTGTGACAGCGTCACTTCAAATTCCCACGATTGGGATTGGAGCTGGTGCGGGAACCAGTGGGCAGGTACTTGTACTGCACGACTTATTGGGTTTTAATGATGACTTTAAACCGAAGTTTTTGAAGACCTATGCGAACTTGGGGCAAATAATTCGAAATGCTCTGCAAGAATACGTCAGCGACGTAAAGGGTGGTTCATTTCCAGCGGAAGAACATACGTTTAAAAAGTAAGAATAGATAAAAATAGAGAGGACAACCTCAGATGGAAAAGAGGGACTACTACGAAGTGCTGGGGGTATCCCGTGGATCTTCGGGCCAAGACATTAAAAAAGCTTATCGCAAACAAGCTCTAAAATATCACCCAGATCGCAATCCTGATAATCGCGAGGCTGAAGAGAAGTTTAAAGAGGCTTCAGAAGCGTATGAAGTTTTATCGGATGACGAAAAACGAAAAGTTTATGACGCTTATGGACATGCTGGTTTATCAGGCCAAGGTTTCGAAGGCTTTTCTGATGTTGGTGACATCTTCTCCAGCTTTGGTTCTATATTCGAAGACTTCTTCGGCTTTTCGGGAGCTGGTGGAGGAGGCCGCACTCGTGCTCGCAAGGGTGCAGACATGCGATACGATTTAGTTCTTGAGTTTGAAGAAGCTGCATTTGGAGTCGAAAAGAATATTGAATACAACCGCGAAGTAGTTTGCGGCAGTTGTAATGGTAGCAAAGCTGAGCCAGGTGGTAAGAAAACCTGCCCCACTTGTGGAGGAGCTGGTCAGGTTCGAAGAACCCAAGGTTTCTTTTCTGTAGCTGCTGCCTGCCCCACATGTCATGGTGAAGGTGAGATTATCTCAAATCCCTGTAAGGCGTGTAAAGGTCGCGGCAAAACTGTGGAGTCTAAAAAGGTTTCCGTAAAGATACCCCCAGGAGTCGACCAAGGGGTGCGGTTGCGAGTTGCCGGTGAAGGACAAGGCGGCAGTCGTGGAGGACCAAACGGCGATCTATTTGTGTTCCTTCAAGTTAAAGACAGCGAGTACTTCGAGAGAGATGGCTCCGACCTTATCTTTAATGCAGATGTAAGTATGACCCAAGCAGCCCTCGGCTGTAAAATCAAAGTACCTACCTTAGGCGGTGACCCAGTTGAGATTGAAGTGCCTGCTGGAGTGCAGCATGGGCACAGACTCACTGTTGCTGGTGAAGGCATTCCTCGTTTAAGGGGAGTCGGTCGTGGAGATCTTTACGTCGATCTTGGTATCCGCATTCCAACGAAATTAAATAAAGAGCAAAAAGAACTTCTCGCTCGACTTGCAGAAATAAGTGGTGAAGCTGCAGGGGGAAAAGAAGGCGGCTTTTTTAATAAGCTGTTTGGTGACTAGAGACAAATTGAAATCTAAGGCTGGCTTAAAGCTTAGGATTCACCCCTAAGCTTTAAGCAGCTTTGCATGGACAGCTTTTACGGAATCTATGTCAAATACATCTAGGTTTCTCACATTGTAGTGATACTTGTCGAAGCGACCTTCTTCCTTAGCGCCTTCCAATTTGCCCTTCTGATTGAGCTTCAGCCCTGGAATTTTATGAACGAGGTCATTACTTAGAAACAAAGACATGGTGCCGTCTTCAAAGTGGTGAGACATTTGAAGCACATTGTAGAACTTTCGATCCACATCACACTTTTCACAGAATTTCCACTTATGTCTGGGTCTTTCTTCCTTCGTGTTTTCAGCTACACACTTTTCGCAGAATTTGATCACCCTGAAATTCTTAGATGCTAGGTACCGAAACCCAACTTTGCGGCGGGTATTGCGATTGTTAGCAATATTGAAGAAAAGGTCGTTCTTCAGATCGAAGATGGCTTTACGCTCGTCAATATCCTGGGTTTTCTTGGCGTGGCTTGTGAGAATCAGGCCAAGAAAAAACTTATAATTTAAAGTTCTCTCTTCACGATCCATATTGGCGAGTCGTTCCAACAGAGCTTCATAGCGCCGAAATAGCTGTGACAAGTCGCGATCGGGGCTCCGTGCGAAAAGTAAGTCACCGGCCATTTGAATTTTTACTGAACCAGCGGGAATTTTTTTCTTTTTGACATTATTCCCTTCTTCTTGAACCAATTTATCGTGCTCCGTTTAAATTAGATGCATCGGGCTTATCTTAGCGTTCTGTGAGGTTAATAGACAATAGATAATTGGCCCGTTACAGGGGGTGAACGTATCGCAGAATCAAAATTTCTGCACCTATGGGTACATCTGGCGGCTAAAGAGCCTGACCTGTGCCGCGAAAGCCCTCCGTTGGTGTTACACGTGATGCGATCACGGCAGGGTATAAAGACGCGACAATGCAAATGGTGATGGCGGCTAAACACACCCCCACATATGTCAAATAATTGTAGTCTACCGGAAGACTTTGCAAAAAGTATGGATCAGGTAGTTCGATGAATTGATAAGTTTCAAGAAACTTCGATATGGCTAGGGCAAGCACAGCTCCAATCACACTTCCCAAGCAGCCTATGGCAACACCTTGCGAGATAAATATTTTTAGAATCTGCGAGTTATTAGCGCCGATAGATTTCAGAATGGAAATATCTTTTTGCTTTTGACTCACAGATACAAAGATCGTTGTGAGGATATTGAATCCAGCGACTACAACAACCATCGCAACAATCAGTGAGATGACAAGACGCTCCCGTTCCATGGCTTCGAATAAAGGTCGGTTGTAAGTTTGCCATTCGCGAAAGGATAGGTTGTATTTGGAATCCATGCGTTCGGCAATCGTTCCACTTTGATCGGCATCGTGAAGGCCAATCTCTAAGCCAGTGACCAAATCACCCATCCCAAAAAAATCTTTGGCTGCAGCAAGGCTCATGGCGACCAAGCGGTTATCATAGTGTTTGAGCCCGGAATCGTATTCACCCACGATTTTAAACGTTTTAGTCTCGGAATATCGATTTTCAGTTGGTGTAATCAACTTGAGCTTATCGCCGACTTCGACCCCGAGAATACGCTTCAGCCCTGAGCCTACAATGATGCCCGGTATCTCAGGCTTAGGCTTGCCCGCTTTACGATCATCCATTTCCTTTTGCAAGACATCGAGAGCCGAGAATGGCCTGATCAAGCCTTCTAGACTTTGAACTTTTTCCCGCTCCTTGGGAGCAATCCCTCTGACAAGGACTGCTCTCAGAATCGAGCTATTCTTGGCCATAGTCTCGTAATGAATAAATGGTGATACACCTTTTACTTGTTTGGGAAAGTCTTTATAGATGACGTCGGCCCACTTCTCTGGGTTTGACATTCCTGCTGGGTATCGATAGGCCATGATATGAGCATTGGCGTGTAAAAAGCGCTTTCTCAGCTCATGCTCAAAACCATTGATCACAGACAAAACGACAATTAGCGCAGCAACACCGATGGCAAGGCCGGATACGGAAAGTATTGTGATCCATGAGAAAAAACGATTCTCTCGATTAGACTTCAAGTATCGCAAAGCGATATAATTGGTGATAGACATCCTAGCCTCGCTCATTAAGCCACTGAGCGGCTTCAATAGCAAAGTAGCTAAGAATACCGTCGGCACCAGCGCGTTTGAACGACAAAAGAGATTCAAGAACGCAGGCTTCATATTGAATCCAACCTTTTTCTGCAGCTGCCTTTAACATTGCATACTCACCGCTCACTTGATAAGCGAAGGTTGGTACAGCAAAGTTGTCTTTGACCCTGCGGATAATATCGAGGTAGATCAAACCTGGTTTTACCATGACCATATCAGCACCTTCTTTTAGGTCGAGAGCTACCTCTTGCAAGGCTTCATTGCTGTTTGCAGGGTCCATTTGGTAGGTGTACTTGTCCCCGGAACCAAGGTTAGCAGCACTTCCTACAGCATCCCGAAACGGTCCGTAGAATGACGAAGCATATTTTGCTGCATAAGACAGGATTTGGGTTAGGCTGCTGCCCGATTGATCGAGAGATTTTCGAACTTCTCCGATCCTGCCGTCCATCATATCGGAAGGAGCAACAATGTCAGCTCCAGCATTAGCATGGCAGACCGCCTGCTTACAAAGGACTGCGGTCGTTTCGTCGTTGAGCACGTAACCTTGGTCATTGATCAGCCCGTCTTGGCCGTGGATGGTATAGGGGTCGAGGGCGACGTCGGTAATGATGCCAAGGTCGGGAAACTCTTTCTTCAAGCGTCTGACTACTGTTGGAACCAGGCCTTCTTGATTGAAGGCTTCTTCGGCACCCTCGCTCTTTTTCTCACTTTCTATGACTGGAAAAAGGGCAAGGGCAGGAATTCCCAATTGCACACATTTTTCAGCAGTCTTTAACAATATATCAAGGGATTGGCGAACCACTCCCGGCATTGATGGGACCTCTTGTTTTTGTGTTTCTCCAGGAAGAACAAAAACAGGGTAGATAAAATCTTTGGCGCTCAAACTGTGCTCGCGAACGAGATCACGAGAGAACTTGCTGAACCTTTGGCGACGCATCCGTTTCTGGGGGAATTGACTATAACCGTGAATTGACATCTACAGATCCTTAGCTAATAAATTTTCGGTGACGCTTCAGCTCTCGGGTTAAGGTTTAATCGTTCGATTCTTTCAGTAATACCCACTTTCATGCCATAGCTCAAGGCTATGGCGACCGCATCGGTGACATCGAAAGGCAAACCACCACGATCAAAACCAATCAGGCACTTTAAAGATAGAGAAATATCTTCTTTGCTCGCGTGGCCATTACCTGTGACAGTTTTCTTAACCTCAGTTGGAGTCGATTCAACCACAGGAGTTCGCTCACGCTGTACAGCAGCTATAATGGCGCCACGTGTCTCTCCCAATCGCAGTGCCGAGTTGTGGTTGATCCCAGTATAACCTTTTTCGATCACACAGACAGAGGGTTGGAACTGGCATGTGAGTTGATGAATGGCTTCGTGAATCTGACCTAACCTTTCACTATGACTGAGCGTCCGCCGAGGCCTGATGATGCCTGCATCGAGAACTCGAAAGTCTCGTAAGTTTTGGTGCTTTCCTGGCCTGAGAACACAAAAGCCGGTTATTTGAGAGCCGGGATCAATTCCCAAAATGATGCCAGACAAGGCCAATCCCTCGGTGGTTGACGAAAGTTTGATCTTATCAGAAGCATCATGATTTTGCGATGAACTCTATCTGAAGCAAGGCCGATCCCATAAGTGGATCAGTGTTGAAAGTCCTTGGGGTTTATGTCGTACTTCTCCAGCTTTCTCAGCAAAGTCACTTTGGTCATCTGGGTTTGTTCAGCAGTGAGATTGATTCGTCCGCGGTACGTTTTTAGTGCAGTTTTGATGAACTCTTTCTCAAACTGCTCCTTGAGCATTGGATACTTAAGATCATCTTGCTTACCGGAAAACAGAGGAAAACCTTCCCCTTCGCCGTTGCTTTGGGAGCCCATATCAGGACCCGTTTGGTCGACGATGTAATGAGGCAAAGCCTCGCGATGAATGGTCTGAGTGCTCTCAATGATAAACGCATGTTCGATGACGTTTTCCAACTCACGCACATTACCAGGCCACGAATAGCTTCGCAGAAGATCCAGTGACTCGATGCTAAGCCCTTGGATTGAGCGGCTATGGAGGTGGTTGAACTTTTCGATCATGAACTGGCAAAGAGCTTCGATATCATCAGTGCGGTCTCTAAGAGGAGGCAGATGGATCGGCATCACATTCAGCCTGTAGTAAAGATCGGATCGGAAAGTTTCCTCTTTTACCATGGTTTCTAGAGGCTTATTGGTTGCTGAAATGACTCGGACATCAATCGGTATCTCTTCGTGGCTACCCACCGGAGTCACCTTCTTTTCCTGGAGAGCCCGCAGTAATTTAACCTGCATCTGGGGGGAAACGTCTCCTATCTCATCGAGGAAGATTGTGCCCCGGTTGGCAAATTGGAACTTACCGACTTTGCGGCGATCAGCTCCCGTAAATGTGCCCCGTTCGAAGCCGAAAAGCTCACTCTCGATAAGATTTTCGGGTATCGCACCACAGTTGACGGCAACGAAAGGCTGGTCCTTTCGGCTAGAGTTATTATGTAGAGCCTGGGCGACAAGCTCTTTACCAGTGCCACTTTCGCCGCGTATTAAAACCGTTGTGTCAACTTTTGATAGGCGTTCAATCAGGGTGAAAACTTGCCGAATGGGGTTGGAATTGCCGATGATAGGCCGCCCATCACGCAGAGTGATCGTGGCATGAGGTGACGTTCCTAGGACCTTCGTCCTTCTAACTATATCTAGAAATGATTTGATCTCTTCGTTCGATGCCGGTTTGGCGATGAAGTCTCCGGCGCCTGATTGAACAGCTTTTACAATCAGCTGCACGTCCGGGATAGTGCTTAAGCCAAGAATATGGATACCTGGCGCTACGGATTTAATTTTTTCGACAGAATCCACGTGAGCCAAGGGGTGATCGAAGTCGATGATGGCTGCTTCATAGCAATCTTCTTGGCACAGCTCATACATTTCAAGAGTACTTTTGACATAAGATACTTTTGACCCGCGGACAATATCAAGGTGCTCCTCAAAGCTTCCCTCAAAGTCTAAGACCATAATATTGGTCATAAAAGATCCTCATCTCATAACATCGATGTTTTGCTTTAGTGCCAGGGTCTCGCCCGTTTTATAACAAAGCCTAATATGCGTCAATATTATTATTATCTCTGGGTTTTAGCGAGTTTTTTGCTCCGTATGTGGGTCCTTCGTTACGGCTCTGTCGAAGCAACTTATCACAAAGCCGCCGTGGTAGAATAAGACTTGTACGTCGAATAAAATTGATGGCCATAGGTGATAACCATGAATTCCGATAAATCACTTTCTGATCGATTGCGTCGACTCAGGCTGAACAAACTCATGCGGAAGCTTGATCTTCATCCGCCAGAGCCAAGTGTAAAGAAGCCAACTGAAAAGCAGACTGCAACTCATCTTCCAGCACAAGCTAAACCGGAGCAAGAAGCAGTAAACAATGCAAGCCGACAAGGAGGAGAAAAGAGTCAGACAAAGCAAAGATCGATATTGATTCATCGTGAAGAAGAGTCTGAAATCGTTCTTCGGCGCCTGATTTCGCTGGAAAGCCATTGGCAAGATATGAAGCCCTACGCCTGGGATATCTTCGATCGTTGGCCCAATGCTGAGATTGGAGGCAAGATGATAGAACTTGCCTATTTGCATGGCAGAAGCCAAGATTTGACTGCCTTACTCCTTGAGTTAAAAACTCGTAACCCAGCCTCATACTTTGCAGTAGGTGTAGATCTGAGGCCCTACATTGTGCTCAAGCTCTGGCAGCAGGGCAAGGAAGGGGTGCTAAATTTTTTCCTCCATCAGAAGAGCTTCCAGGGTCAGTTGCTTCGCATTGAAAAGCTCTACGTGTTTTGGTCGCTCTATGGTTGTACCAATCAGGTGAAGGCTTGGCAGTTTTTGACAAAGTCACAGGCTGATATTTTTAGTGCGGTTCAGGAATACGGGCCGCAGCTGAACCTTAGGCGTTCTCTGTTTGATCTCGAATTAGGAAAGCTTGCCTACAGCCTCGGCAAGCAGGATAGAGCCCGAGAGTTTCTAGAACAGATTCCCCCTGATGCGCCTGAGTTTAAAGAAGCTCTTGATATGCTTATAAAGTTTAAAGTGGATCTCGATCGTAATGGTCACTGTCTTTTTGGACGAAAACTGGCGAGCGAAGGCACTTGGCAGGGCCGTATTAAGCTATTCCGGTCGTTTTTCCAATCTCTGGATCGTAAGAATGGTATTCGGCACCAAGAAAGAAATGCTCTCAATCAAATACTTCGGAGTCCCAGCAAGTGGTTTCCAGAAAGTGCTGAAGCGTGGAACCAGCTTAGCCAGGCGTTGCTGGATCATGTGGAACTCGAATACCTCTTACCCAACCTTTTTGCGCATTTCAAGACTCATCAAATGAAGTTCCATGCCCCAATCTTTGAAAGAGCTATTTGGGAACCAATGCTCTATTTCCAAAGTGTAGACTCAGAAAAGGTACGCTACTGGCGAGGTGTTGCTAATCTTCATAAGTTCGTGGCCAATGGTTTTCGTGATGAAAGCCTTCTTTGGTTGGCGAAGGAAAGTATCGACCAAACTCACTCTGTTCCCGATGCTCTTAGTTGGAGCCAAATTCACCATGAACTCATGTCCTGGTTGAGTAGAACACCTGCCGTTGCTGAAGGAGATCGCGAAGAGGTCCTGGCTAGAGTTCGAGTTGTGGGCCATTATCTTGACGTTACTAGTGAAGAAATTAGCGCCTATATAACAAAGATGAATCACTTCGACTTTCCCGCGATAGATCGGCTCATGGATGCCATTAGAAAGAGGCAAGACGAGCCTTGTGAAATTGCCTTGATTCATAAGAAGGCCCAGCTGAGCCATTTCACAAATCAGGCTTTAGGGCGTCTTTGGCAACTGCATAGCCATCAGAAACGTGCCGATGTTTGCTGGCGAATCGCTACAATTCTCCATGATCGGAAGGTGCTCAATCGTGATGTCGAGCAGGTTTGGATTCTATCGGGAGAGAAGCGCCGTGAGCAAACCATACGACCCGTGCCTGTAGACCACATGATCCACCTATACGGTGATTGGTCTGGAGATGCGCGCATGCTAGCCGAGTCTCTACTGCTCATTGGAGCGAAGATTCCCGAGTTGCTATCGACGGTCGATCGGAAGGTGAGGCCGATTAAGCGCCAGGCAGCCTCCAAAGAGGATCGTAAATTTGAAGGGATACTATCTAAGACCCCCTGGTTGATTCAAGGCAAGCGAGTTTATTCGAGCCACCCTGAAATGTACCAACATGAGCGCCCAATCTTTATTCCTTCCCTACCTGAGACCCCCTGGGTGCGTGTCATGATCCAGGTTGCGGATCGCCTTGGGGTAAGCGCTTGGCGTTGGCAGCTTTCCTGGCTCCATGATCAGCTTGAGATGCTGATACCAAAGCTCCACAAGATTCAAGATGGTCAGGCCCACGGCAAAATTGGTAAATGGTTGCGGGGCCTAAGCCCCTTGCAGAGAAAGGCTTGGTACCAGCTCCTAAGCCTGTCTTCGAAGATGGATAATAGTCAAGGTTTTCAGGTTCTTGGAGACCTGATTTTTCGGGTGACAACGGTCATGTATCAAGACCATTTAGACGCTTTGGGGAGCGTGTCTAAAATGGAGTGCTCCGCAAGATTCCGTTGGAACTTAGAGAAATTCATAATTTCAGATACTTACTCGAAAATCAGGCATACAATGGCGTCGTCATCAAGCCTAGACCTGTCAGGTCGCCTTCCGGCAAGCCCACTAAGGGTTTAGAATCCTGATTTTTTATTAGTGATTGTCAAGTTTTGCTTAAAAAATGTTGCTCAATACTATAAAACTCTTGATAGCATTGCAGTGCTATGTTAAAAAGGCCTACCTTTTGGAGTCCTTCAGGAGTTTTTTTTATGTCAAAACTGTTAAATTTCCTTGTTTTAGGTGCCATATTCTTGGTCGCACGTCCGGGAACGAGTGCCAGCCGAGCCGAGATTGAGGAAAGCCTCCGGCCCAAAAAATTTGTTCTCTCGATTGGAGTCAACAAGTTTCAGTCAGACCTCTGGCATGATCTTCGTTATGCAAGTAAAGATGCTCAGGATGTTTATCAGGCATTCACATCTGAGTCTATCGGCTTTGATGGGGGGATGTTGGTAACAGAGACTCCTTCAAGCCCAACGGTAAGCAAAGCAGAGATCGAGCAAGCATTTGAGCGCTTGTATCAATCGAATCGAAACGATGAAGATATGATCGTAGTATACATATCGTCCCATGGTACGGTTGCTTATAAAGACGGTGGTCAAACTTTGGGTCGCTATATTATCACTAGCGACACTGATCCTAAGAACCTTAAAGAAACAGCGATTGACTACGATGAGTTGATGGAATCCTTCTCTCGTTTGAAGTCTCGAAAGAAAGTTCTGATCCTTGCTTTTTGTCACTCAGGCGTTGGAAAATCTATTCTAACCCCTCAGATGAAGCGGGCCTTGGCCTCCTTGAAGTCTGCTTACTTCCAAGAGCCAATCTACGAGCGTGCTGAAGGTTCAATTGTCCTGACGGCAAGTGGTTGGAAAGAGCCTGCACTGGAAGACTCCAACCTGCAAAACGATGTCTACACCCACTTTCTTTTGAAAGGTTTGGAGCAAGATCAGAACGGAGATGGTGCTGTATCGATTACCGAGGCACATACTTTTGCTTCGAATATGACTTACCAATATACCCAGGGTCGCCAACGTCCTTCAGCAATCATGGAGTTGCTTGGAGCTGATCCAATGGTAGTTAAAGGAACGATCAACAATAAATCTCGGGCAAGCTTGTACTCGCTCATGGGGCGTTTCTCTCGCCTCTTAGTTTCGGTTGATGGCAAAGACATGGGCGCTCTTGAAAAAGGTATTGTTGTTCCTGAAGGCAAGGTTCGCTTGACTTTGAGAGACCCAGAAAGTGAGAAAGTTGTTGCTGATCGGGTGGTTAGTTTTGAAGCAGGACGAGAGTACTCGGTAGCAAATTACCTGATACCTCGACTGCCCCACACCCTGACAGTTGGTAGTCATAGCTTGGCTTTTGCACAGAGCAATATCCGTGAGGGCTACGCCCCATCGACGATCCATGGAGTTCGCTTGCAATATCGCCTAGACGAGGCCATCGATATTTATGACTTATCCCTTGGGCTTAGCTATCTGCCGAGCATCAGCGAAACGATCACGGCAGAGGGGCGAAAGTTCAAGCAAGATCGCCAAATTGGTATCGTCTCAGCAAGTTTAGGCATTCGCCATAGCCTCAGATCATTGACTGCATCTGACAAGTCCCTTAGAACAGAGCTTAAGATGGGTGCAGGCCCGTCCGTGATGTTTGTTAAAAGGGATGTCGAGGAAGAAGCGTTTGACACGCCTAATTCGGCCACAGCGGTACTTGGTGGCACTGCGCTCGTTGGCTTGGATATGATCCTTCCCTATCATCTGGTAAAATTAGGAGTGGATGCGGAATTGAGCGCCTATCAGAATTTTACCAACGAGTCAGATCCTGTGATCTGGTCGGCATCTTCGAGCATCTACATGGGAACGTTTTGGTGATGACTTAAACTACGAGGAGCTGACCTTTGAAAACAAAGAAGGTTCACCTTTCCTCCGAGGACAAAAAAAAGCTTCTTCAGCTCATGGCTGAAGAAGAGAAAAAGCTGGATGCTTTAAATCTCTCGGACGATGAATTGGCTAACGAAGAGCAACAACTGTCTCAAGACCTATCTCGCCTTCTATCAGATGCTCCTGATGAAGCTACCCTCACTGAATCATCTCCGAATCAACAGCAAAACTGGCAGCGTATTCAAGAGAAGCTGTCAGCTAAACCAGCTACGGAGCTACCGATCTCTAGCAATGTTGTCAATCTTGAGAAGCATCGTAGCAAAGGTTCTTGGCGTTGGATGGGGGGTATGGTTGCCGCAGCCGCATTGGTGCTTATCGTTGTCAATCAGCAGCCCGGTCCAGTATCGCAAGACGCGGGTTACTCGGGATTTAAAGGGCAGGGTCATGATGGCCAGATTGACTGCGACTATAAGTTCGTCGCTGGTGGTGATTTAGATGTCGAGAATGGCATATTTTTGGTGCCTCAAGGGCAGCCAGTAAATTTAGAGATGGACTGTCGAGGGAGCTCTTCCGGCTATGTTCATCTGAGAATTGCTGGTGATGTTACGGTATCGCAAGTGATCAATGCTCGCATTGACAGTGCTAAGGGGTATGTGACGGATGCTGGAGAGGTGGTAGCCATCGATATCGATGAGATGACAACGGCAACCATTTTCGTTACAGCAGAGCCGGTGGCAGAAGGAATCCAGCTGCCGAGTTCGTTTACAGCAGAAGCGATTGGATCTGTTCCTGTTGGATGGGGTATCGACGCGGACTTGAAATTGAAAGGAATTCAATGACAAAGGATGAGATAGGACTCGGAAGTTTCGAAGATATCTACAAGAAGTACTATGGTGCTGTTGCTGCGACGGTTCAAAAGTTCAATTTTCGTAATGGCGCCGCAGACGACTTGATCCAAGATATCTTCATCCAAGCTTGGCAGAGCCTCTCTACCCTCAAAGAACCCAAGGCTTTTGGAGGGTGGCTATTAACCATTGCTCGCAATAAGTGCTTGAATGAGATCCGAAAGACCAAGAAGACAGTTTCCATAACGGGAACTGACCATATCGAGGAGAGCGACGGTGCCCCAGCGGATGTGGTGCTGATTGCTGACGATGTGATGGCATCCATTCACTTCGAACAGTCGATCGAGCTTTTGAGAGAGCTGATCCAGAATCATGAGGGCGAGCCTCGCGCGACCATTGCTCGAATGTTTTATCTTGAAAAACAGGCAGTTAAGGATATTTCGGTGACTCTCGATATGAAGCAAAACACGGTTTTGTCCCATCTTCGCCGCTTCCGGCTCGTCATTTCCAAGGCTATGGTCCGCCTTGTTGAGGAGCATGGGCTTGAGCTCAATTGATAAAAGCCCGAAATAACTGAATCTTTTAAATGACGCAATATCTCTGGTCCGGCACTGTCTAAACAAAAGGTAGGATGTTTTGAGGACACAGGGTGGGACGTCATGAAATTAAAGAAGATACATCTCGATCACGAGGACATGAAACGGCTCGTTGCCATAGCGCGAGACGTCGAGCAAGAAACCCAAGAGCTGAGCGATGCTGAGCTTGAACAGGACGTCGAACACGAGCTCCGTAGGCTAGTTGGCGGCGCCGAATCTAATCCTGTTGTTCACTTCAAATCCAAAAAGAATCATCGAAGAACGGTAGCTCTGACAGGCTTACTATCTGCGGCAGCAGTTCTATGTTTTTTAATGATTCCGCAAGTTGATAACCAACCTCACGGGGTCCAAGGTTATTTGGGATATAAAAGTGGGACTACAGGACAGTCTTTATCGGATGGATGCGAGCTGCACGCTTGGCAAGATGGTGAACTAAGTAAACTGACTGCCAATGCTGTGAATCAACTACAAGCCAAAGCAAACGTAGCGTTTGTAGGTTTTTGTGAGTTCGATCCAGCATTTCTGAGCCTTCGCTGGACGCAGGGAGCAGAGACAAAGACCATCTTAAATTTACAAGTTAAGCCAGGATCAAAGGAACCGGTTTTATTCGGGGATGATGCATTGGCTCCTGTACCAACAGAAATCGAAGTGATTTGGACTCAACAAGCCATTGATGAATTCCAAGGACCAGGGGTGAAACTCTCCTTGAGCTTTGAACGGGGCCGACCTTAGAGGCGTTGACGATAACGCTTCAGGGCCAGCTTTTCAGATTTCTGGGCGGCTTTTAGGAAGTAAGAAGGGCTGTCCCATTCAGCGATGCTAAAAGCTGCCGCGACGATCGCTGCAGCAAACTGTTTCTGCCGATCTTCATCGGTTGTGGGAGCTAGACCAAAGGCTTGTTTCCAGGAAAACATATTGGGAAATTGAGCATCATTATGGGTGGCGTTCTTAATCGATACCTCCAGCATTGGACCCTTAACATGCCGGTAGAATTGGTGACGTCGGCGAGAACGAAACACCTTTTCGTCTGCTCCCAATAGAATTGAGGGTGCATTGATCTTCTTCAAAGACTGGATGACGGAACGATGAACTAGAGCCGGATCAAGAAAGATTAGTCCATCGACAGGAGCACCCATACCTGCTGCAATAGCGATTGCAGAGCCTCCAAAAGAGTGACCAACCAAAATAATTTTATCAGGATTATATCGACTGTCGAGAAACTTTGGCCAGGTGGAAAGCAAGTCTACTAGCTTTTTCAGACGTTTGCCGTTTTCTAGCCACTGGCCCTTGTTGGGCTGCTCTACAGTCATGGCATTGAAGCCCCAGCTCGCGGCGAGCAAGGCCTGGTACTGATGGTAGTTTTTAGAAGAATGGTTGCCATGTTGAAATACCAAAAGCGGCGATGGTTTCTTTTGCTTGGGTAAAAACAAGTCTACTAGAATAGACTCTTGGTGTGTGAGCTGGATTTCAAGGTTTTGATCCCTTTCAAATAGCACTGGGCCTTGATTAAAAAAGTCGTCGACAGTAGGCGGACGATGGTTCATCAAGAGTCGGATATCACTGTAGCCGCGGCTGTAGTCCTTAGGCTCAAAGGGCACACTGCTACATGCCCCAAGACTGAGTAAACAGATTGCCATTGATATGCATCTGAGGGCTCCCATGATATTCACTTTCCTGAACTTTGTTGCTCGATCTTCTGTGCCTTGCTTTGCCAAGCTTTGTATTCCCACTCCTCGGTAGAAGGGAATAAAATAAAGGCGAGCGAAACAATGCATAGAGGGAAGCCAATGGCTAGCCATGACTGACCTGCTGCGATCCCTTCACGGATGTAAAAAGTGAAGAGCGCGGTTACGATGACAATAATAAGGGCTAGGGCAATCTGGCGAGTGCGGTAAACCAAAAGTTTGGTATCAAACTGAGAGTCTCTTACGTCCATGCTACTTCGTCCCTTTCTTAGCTACATTCTCTTCATGTTCATCCCTGGTCATGGTCTGGTTGTTGCGGTGGAACCAACGGTATCCCGCGACCAACCCCATCAGAATTAAAGATGTCAGGTGAATGGAAAAATCAGATAACTTATCGAAATTATTAGGTAGAGCGAAAAGTAGTGTGGCCCCCGCGCCGAGGCAGTAAAGTATGTAAACCATGCCGGCAATAGGGTCTTGCCGATCAATACCGGCCAAAGGAAAGAATAGGATAATGAGCCATAGAAGCGTATACGACGGATAGGCGAAGTCTTTCGGTTCAAGGTTACCCAAGGCCGTGCGAAAATCTTCATTGATAAAATTGAGCCAATCAAGAAACATACTCACTCCTACACTCAAGTACTGCGTCGGTGGGGTAGGGGTAGCCATTGAAGGTAATTTTTGCCGAGTTGCGATAGAACTAGCTCATTGGGCCTAATTGCCTATAATGAAATCCATAAAGCGAAATGAGGATCTTGCAGAGACTCGCAAAGGATAATGTATAAATGTTTAAAAAATTATGGATGTTATGCTCGCTGCTGGAGTGTTTGATAGTGGTCTCGCCAATCGCCTTGGGAGTCCAACGTGATATTGTGTCCGAGATTAGCAAGAAGCCTGGCAAAATTCGATTTACGGGTCGGTTAAAGGACTTTGGAAGCGTGCATCGTGGCCAGAAGCTTAGCCATGACTTCACCTTTAAAAACGTGGGTGATGGTGAGCTCGTGATTCAGGGTGTCCATGCAAGCTGTGGCTGCACCGCAACGGAAATTGACCCAGGCCGCGTATACCAGCCGGGAGAGCTTGGCCATCTGAGGGTAGTATTTGATACTGCGGACTTTAGTGGGCCAGTAAGTAAGAATCTGACAATCATGAGCAATGACCGCCGCAATAGTATTCGAGTGCTAACGGTGAAGGCTGTTGTCCAAAATAGCCTCCGTGTAGAGCCTCCGCTTGTGGACCTCAAGGATATTGCGTCGGATATTGTGGTTCATCGCCGGGTAGAAATTGATTCGATTCATGGAAAGCCTTTGGAGATTAAGGGTTCTCTACACGATCCGAGTTTTGATGTCCAAGTTGCGGCGCTGAGTGAAAAAAAGTGGGCCGTTGATATCTACATTCGTCCCCAGGAGCCGGGTATTTTGAAAGACATTATCGTTTTACAGACAGATTTGGAACACCTACCGGAATTGACGATTCCGGTAGTCGCTAGAGTAGAAGGTAAAATTATTCACGAGCCTCAGTATATCGAGTTTGGGGCTGTTGGTGATAATCGCACAAAAACCAAAGAGCTTAAGCTGGCTGGCAATCAGTACTTCAGAATCCTAGACACGGCAGTGGCGATGGAGATCAATGGCAAAGCTGTCAATAGCCAGGACTACCTCACCTTAGATCTGAAGGGGGACGCCAGCGACCGCCATAAGATGACGATTGAGCTCCATAATCGCGATCATCTTGTAGGCGCTGTCCATGGAGATATTGAGGTTTTTACAGATCACCCAAATCATAAGACCATCAGACTCGACTTTTTTGCATTCTTCCAGGAGTAAATGATATGTATATGCCGCTTTATTATCTTTTTTCGGCTGTCTTTTTTCTGCCCATGGTTTGGTATGGATTTCTCGCAATCGAGCATCTCAAAAGCCTCAAAGAGCATAAAGAAAAAGCTCCTCAAGAGTGAGGAGCTTGTGGCTTGCACGATCAGGTGTCGTTAGATGTGGCTTCGGTTACTAAACCAGCTTTCCCACCAATGCAGTCTTATTAGCGCCAATGATCTCCACATGAACCATCTGTCCCACTAGGTTGCGACCAGATGGAATTCGAACGAGACGAAACTGCTCTGTACGACCATAGAATATCCCGGGCTCTTTTTTGCTTTCGTAGTGGCACAGAACCTTTCGCTTACGACCTATTTCCTGCTCATTTAATTCAATTGTGATTCTGTTTTGTAGGTCGTTCAAGCGTGCGAGCCGCTCAGATTTGACCTCTTCGGGAACTTGATCAAGGAAACGAGCTGCTGCAGTTCCCTTGCGAGGTGAGTACTTGAAAGCAAAGATGAACGAATAGCGTAGCTCTTCTACAAGCTTTAGTGTGTCTTCGAATTGCTCGTCCGTCTCTCCAGGGAAGCCAACGATTAAGTCTGTGGAAATAGCCATTTCTGGATCGATAGAACGTAGCCAATGAACCCGCTCCCAGTACTCTGCGACGGTAACTTTGCGCTTCATCCGTTCTAAGACTTCATCATTGCC
Source organism: Pseudobacteriovorax antillogorgiicola (assembly GCF_900177345.1). Lineage (NCBI taxonomy): Bacteria > Pseudomonadati > Bdellovibrionota > Oligoflexia > Oligoflexales > Pseudobacteriovoracaceae > Pseudobacteriovorax > Pseudobacteriovorax antillogorgiicola. Next base: position 45,284 of record NZ_FWZT01000033.1, on the reverse strand, counting down.
GCTTTGAACGGGAAGGTGGATATACCGCCCCAACTTAGGCTGGGCCCCGAAAAGGTCTGCGATAGGCTTCGAAAAGTCATGAGGGTTGGATGTGGTAAAACGGAGGCGTTCAAGTCCTGGCACTTCAGCAACGGCAGCTAGCAAATCGACAAATGGCCCTGCTGCTGACGGCTCTAACTTAGATTGTTCGACTAGATCCAAACCGTAACTGTTGACGTTTTGTCCTAGCAGGGTGACTTCCTTTGCCCCTTCCTGGACAAGGTTTTTCGTTTCTGTGACTATTTCGTCGATATGTCGCGAGATTTCGCGGCCACGGGTGAAGGGAACCACACAGAAGGTACAGAAGTTGTTGCAACCCTGAGCAATGTTGATGTAGCGGCTGATGTCGCTCTTGCCAGAAATAGTCGGCTTGGCTTCCGTGGTTTGGGAGTACTTTAGCTCTGATTTCGCCGTACCCTGCGCTTTTGGTCGAAAGCCGACTGACATCACCTTTTTGCCGCTTTGCTCCTGTTGCCCCAACAGTTCAGGTAGGTCATCTATTTTACCTGGGCCGAGAAGGATGTCGATGTTGTCGGCTTTAGCCATGAGCTTCTTACCCTCAGCTTGAGCCACGCATCCTGCGACAGCGATCTTCATATTTGGGTTATTGTCCTTAGAGATTTCCCTTAGGCGTCCGAGGCGGCTGAGAACCTTATGAGTCGCTTTTTCTCGAATATGGCAGGTGTTGAGAAGAACCAGATCAGCATCTTCGGCCTTATCAGTCACCTCGTAGTTCTCTTTCTGAAGCATGTTCAGCATGTTTTCGCTGTCAGCGACATTCATCTGGCAGCCCCAGGTCTCGATAAGGACCTTCTTCTTGGGCACGGAGGATTCGGCTGGTTGATTGATTGTCATGTTTTTATTCCTACTATTTCTTGCGATTCTTTTTTCGAGCTTTTTTAGCCGCTTTTCGCATCTTCTTTTGTTTATCGCGGTCGACTGGTCGCTTCGCTAAGCCACCTCCTGCAGCACCGCCGCCGAGCATGCTGGATAAATCTCCCATTCCCGGCATTCCACCCATGCCTGGCATTCCGCCCTTGGCCATCTTGCGCATGTTGTTCATCTGGTTGAGTGCTCCCATGCCTGGAATCTTGCCCATCATGCCACCCATGTTTTTGCCCATCATGCTCATCATTTTTTTCATGCCAGTGAACTTTTGGTGAAGCTCCTGCACCTCTTTTACGGCACGACCAGAACCCTTGGCAATGCGCTGCATCCGACTCTGGTCAAGGTTGTCTGCACCCAGGCGTTCTTTTTTAGTCATAGAGCTAATCATAGCTTTGATTTTGAGTAGCTCGCGATCATCGACCTCAGCTCCCTGGGGGAACATGTCTTGCATGGGTAGCTTGGCAACCAAGTCTTTGAGTGATCCCATCTTTTGAATCATCTCGATCTGCTTATAGAAATCGGTGTAGCTAAACTGCCCCTGGAGCATGCGCATGGCTTGATCTTCTTGATCGTCTTCCACCACCCGTTCGAAGTCTTGCATCAAGCCGACCACATCACCCATGCCTAGGATGCGGCTCGCAAGCCCTTCCGGGCGAAATTCTTCGAGGCGATCCAATTCCTCGCCCATACCCAAGAATTTAATCGGTTTGCCGGTGACTTCTTTGATACTGAGAGCGGCACCGCCGCGAGCATCACCATCAAGCTTTGTCATGACGACGCCAGAGATCTCTAGCAGCTCATCGAATGACTTAGCAGTGGTTACAGCGTCCTGACCCATCATAGCGTCGCAGACAAGCAAGATGTTATCTGGGCTGGTGGATGATTTGATATCGGCTAGCTCAGTCATCAAGGTTTCATCGATGGTTAAGCGGCCGGCAGTATCATAAAGAATGGTGTCACATTCCCACTCGAAAGCCTTCTTTTTTGCTTCTTCACAGATAACAACGGGGTTTTCACCTTCAATATGAAAGACTGGAACCCCAATGCGTTCGCCCAGGACTTTGAGCTGTTGAGCCGCTGCGGGACGGTAGATATCAGCAGCGACTAGCATCGGCTTGCGTTTCTTTTGGTTCTTTAGAAAGCTTGCGATTTTGCCTGTGGTGGTCGTTTTACCCGTACCTTGCAGGCCAACCATCATGATCGATGTGGGGCGGTTGACAGCGTACTTAAGCTCCGAGTCCACAGGACCCATGAGGCCCTCAAGCTCTTCTTGGCAGATGTTGATGAAGTGGTCCGCAGGAGAGACTTTCATCTTGCTCTGGGCCTTACCAGCTTTAAGGGTTACTTCTTGGCCCAGGGCCTTTTCTTGAACCCTTTTGATAAAGGTCTTTGTGACCCCGTACTCGACGTCGGCTTCTAAAAGGCTTTTCCGTATGGCTGAGGTAGCTTCTTTGATATTTTCTTCAGTAAGGGTTGCCTTGCCTTTGAACTTGAGCTTTGCTTCCTTAAAACCACTGCTGATTACGTCGAGCATTGGGCGTCTTCCTGTTATTTGTTTAATCGTCGATCAATCTAGCGTATTTATGATGGCCCCGATTGGGCGTCTAAAGGGCATGGTAAGACACACATAGACCACAGTAAATATAGCAAACTATGCGTATATCGTTTTAAAGGTGATGAGTCAAAAGAGAAATTACGGAGCGCGAGCGATGGGCTAGCAGCAGTTTCTCATGAAATGCTGCCTAACTCAATTTACTTTAATTATATTAGAATATTACATCCCATTGGGGAAGGATTCGAAGTCCACAACCCCACTCTCTCTTACCGCTCTTAGAGATAGGCCATATTGATTTAGTATCTTGAGAGAGTACTGAAGGCGGGATCGGAGATACTGATCCTCCTCCGATTCTGCGACCTTGTCCGTAAGAACGTGCTCCGCTGATCGGACGATAACGTGGTCAGGGATGAAAACCACCCTGTTGTTTTTGCTCGCTGTCATTCTTAGTTCGGCGATGGGGTAAGCGCCGTTTCGAGACCCAGATACGCTTACGAGCAAAGCTGGTTTGTGCCCTAGCTCCTTATTGCTGCAGAGAAGCATGAAGTTTTTGAATCCAGGAGGCACCATTCCACCCCATTCTGGTACGACGAAGACAAATGCGTCCGATTCTTGCAACTCCAGGGCAATGGGGCTCCATGACTTTTTCCAAGTTTCACCACCGCTCCAGACGCTTTCGTCCCAAAGAGGAAGAGGGTTGCCGCCTAAGTTAAAATGGAAGGTTTTGAGTGATGGGTCCATATCTTTTAGCTGCTGTTCGATATAGCCTCCGATACGAGAGCTTTGCGATGGGGTTCGGTGGCTACCACTAACGATCGTTATTTTCAAGAATCTCTCCTTCACTAGAATCGATGGAATTCTGTCGCTTACTGTTTTCTGCATTGTCTCTCATGGGCTCAGCCGTAAGAGGAAAGCTCAAGAGCTACTTACCTTAAGGCTCTTTTCGCCCTAACAAGTGTCTGCCTGGCTTGCTGAAGCCTACTCTAAATCGAATGTGGGTGGAGAGGCAAGGCTCAGAAAGACCTGATAACCGGGTAAGGGCGTCGTCGCGACCACTGAATCGAACCTTCCGATAAAGTTGTGGCATCTTCTGGTGCGAGACTGAGTTCTGAAGAAAACAATCCTGAGTGTTGGCGTAGCTTATAACGATAGGTCCCTTGCGGTAGGGCTAGAACCTTCCCTCGGCCGTTGCTGATGGCAAATTCGGTTTCACTGCAGACGCTAAACGAAATATGGTCGTTTAGCTGTTGGGCTAGATCCTCTTTAGATAAGCCGGAATGAAGCTGGCACTCAAGTTGAGGGCTTGTTTCCCGCCCTGTTAGATTGTTAAAGAGAATAAGCGATAGATCGTCCTGATAAAGTGGGTGCCAGAAGCATGTGGACAGTTCTGGGCTTTCTGTTTGGATAGTCTGTGGCTCTAGGATAACCCAAAAGTCTTTCCCGGGAATCTGATCCTGAGGCAGGCGCAATGTGAGCACTCCTGTTCGGGTGTTCTTGAAGGCTTTTAGAAGGCTATGGAGTTCGTGATAAGAGTCATAAAAGCTGGCTGCCAGAGCCTGGTTGATTTGCTCAGTGGGCATCTCTTGGGCACATAGGGCTTTCTGCCAATGAGCAGGTGTCATAGAAACCGGCAGCTCCAGCTTTTTGGAAAGCGACACAATGGAGCAGAGTTCTTGCAATCGCTCGGGCTTCGGGTTTGCCAAGGCTCGATGGAGCTTACGAGTCAGGGCAACCCGCCGGGCAAGAACATATGGGTGCCTTTGGCGAAACCGGAACAGATCCTTCTCAAGCTCCTTAATTTTTTCCTTACCTTGAACTGCGCTCAAGCTAGGTAGCAAGCATGTTAATCCTGTATCTCGATATTCAAAATGGCAGAATGGGGCAGCTTCCCGAAGCAGGTTTACAAATCGCTCCTGGAGAGCTTTGGCCTCAAGCTTGACACTGGCCTTACCCTGCTGGGCTTCGTTGCAGATCTGTTGGGTTTCTTCGGATGAGAAGAGAGGAGGTTGTTGCCCCCAAAGTTTTTTACCATCTATTTCGATGGTCGTGGTGTTTCCACCTTCCTTGGGAAAACTAATCTTCCCCCTGTGATGGCCGTAAGGGCTGCGAAAGTCGAAAAACATCTGGTCGATGCTTTTTGGGCATTGGTCGGGGTCGACCATGACAAACGACGACTCGTTGGCATCAAAGTAGACTAGAGTACGGGTTGGGACTTCCTGAAAGGGCTGGGAACTGATCATTTCGCAAGATGTCAGCAGGGTGCTAACTGCGATGGCTCTCAGGCACGACTTAAAAGCTGGTAATTTTTTGAACTGCAAAATCAATCGTCTCATTGAAACCGCCGAGCGACGGATTAGTAGATTCTACCGACCAAGATAAGGGCTGACAAAGTTGCAGAACCAACTGAGAGACAACGTTGCCATCTTCATCTTCGGTGATCAGGTGGATATCCTGCAGCCCCATCTTGCGCTGCATCCGATTTTTTGCCCATAGGTATAGGGATGGATCGGTTACAAACTCTCTCGATAGGCGTACGGTTTGATAAGTATCCCCGTCAGTATCTGGGTATCCGTCTTCGGCGAAGAGCTGCAGGCCATCGATCTGGTCGAAGGCTCCATAGTTTACGCCATCAATTTCGACATAGGTAGTTAGGACAGGGTTGTAAAAGGCCGCCTTAATTTGATGGCTTCCTACGGCAATCACCGCAATCATGGGAACCAGAAGCAAGGCCACGCGCAATATGATCTTATTGCGGTACATGATTCTCCCTAATAATTCAGTTTGGCTCACTAAAAAGGTTAGCACAGGCCGTCAAGTTTTTGAACTACAACGATTTCAAATTTCTGAATTCTGGCTTAGCTGCGACAAGCGATCACTTCAATTTCAACATCAGCATTTAATGGCAGCCTAGCGACTTCAACAGTTGCTCGTGCTGGATAAGGTGGAGTGAAATATCCAGCATAAACATCGTTTACTTTGCTGAAGTTTTCCATATCTTGCAAATAAATAGTTGTTTTTATCACGTCGGAGAGCTTGGCTCCCGCTGCTTCCAGGACATTTTGCAAGTTTTTCATGACCTGATGTGTCTGCTCCTGGATATTGCCTTCGATGAGTGAGCCAGATTGAGGGTCGAGAGGCACCTGGCCCGAACAAAAAATCCATGGCCCGTGGCAAGCTGCTTGTGAGTAAGGGCCAACGGCTTTGGGGGCCGATTCGGTTGAGATGGTTTCAATCGACATAAGTATTCTCCCTAGGGTGCGGTGAATTGTTGGTCATAAGTCTGTTTGAGGTCTTGCAGGATCCCCTGAGGAGTATCGCTATTTTTTTCCAATTGACCAATGATTTCTTTTGCTTCGTCCTCTTGGTCCAAGGCAAAGAAAGCCTGAGCAACGTGAGATTTTATTTTCCATGAGGCCTTCTTGCCTTCTACCCGTTCCAGCTGCCACATGATATTGGGAATTTTTTCGAATTGCTGGGCCAAGCCTAGTGCTGCTGTATACTCGACAAGGTACTCCTCATCGCGAATCCCAGATTCAAACGGCAACTCTAGTAGTTGAGCCTTGAACAATGGGTCGTCTGGAGCAATCAGATGGGCAGCTAGAGACAGCCCTGCATAGGAATTATGCTCCTCGGCCAGGTCTCGCACCTTCTCGCCTGCGCTTGGTTGGTCTGAGCTAATAAACACTGATGCAATGGTTTCCCAAAGGCGATGGTGATTAGGCTCTGCACTCAGTCCTGCCTTGGCCCAGACGAGGGCATCTTGATCTTTATGCTGAGCATAAAAAAGACTGGCAAGATTGACGTAAGGAGACGATTCACTAGGCTCAAGCTCTTGAGCCTTTCGCAGCGCCAACTCAGCTTGCTCTAGGTCCGATTCCATCATGTATGCCGAGCCAATTGCCAACATGGCTCGAAAGTTCTCTGTAGCCTCTGGAAAGCTGTGGCTTTCATAAAGCGATACAGCAGCCTGACTCATACCCATGTTAGTAAGCTCCTCGATCAAATCTACATGATCGAGAATGGTATCGGGGCGACGATCTGGAATGAAAGCTAGGAGGTCGCTTTGAAATCCTGCTGCATCGGCTTCGCGATGACCTTCGGAATCACCTTTGTACTGCTGGTCGCTAATACCAATATACTTGCGGGTGGTTGGCCCCATGGGGAATTGAAACCATTGTTGCATTTACGTCTCCTTGGCGTTCAAACTCATCTTCTGAACGCGGATATGAATGTCGCGAAGCTCATCGCTGCTGACTTCCTGGGGTGAGGATGTCATCAAGCACGAGCTTTTATTCGTTTTGGGAAAAGCTATGACATCTCGAATAGACGTAGCCCCTGCCAATATCATCACCAGACGGTCCAGGCCGAAGGCAATACCTCCATGGGGAGGAGCGCCATAACGAAGAGCTTCGAGAAGAAAGCCAAAGGTTTCCTCTGCTTCCGACGGTGATAAACCAAGGGTTTGGAACACTTGGTTTTGAAGGTTAGCATCGTGAATTCTAATGGAGCCACCTGCTATTTCGTGTCCATTCAAGACTAGATCATAGGCTGCAGCCCTGACCTGTTCAGGCTTTGCTGACAGTAAAGGTATATCGTCTTCCAGAGGAGAGGTAAAGGGGTGATGGCATGCTGCAAGCTTTCCATTCGGAAGGGTTTCAAACAAAGGGAAGTCTGTAACCCATGCAAAACAAAGAGACTGAGGGTTGTAAAGCTGCAAGATCCTACCAAGTTCGATTCTTAAAGCGGCCAAGGACTGCTTTACAGTCTTGTAGTCGTCGGCTCCGAAAAAGATGGTGTCACCAGGCTTAAGGCCCAAAGTTTTGTTTATCTCTGCAATGGCCTGATCTCCCACAAATTTGGCAATGGGTGACTGCCAGCTTTCGACTCCTTGACCCTCCTTGACTTTCGCCCAAGCCAACCCCTTAGCTCCATGTTGGCACACTATTTCTGTAAGGGCATCGATATCTTTTCGACTCAAATTGCCACAGTTCTCGGGAACAACAAGACCGTTAATGATGCCTCCGAGGCTGATTGCCTGGCTGAATACTTTGAACTCAGTATCCGAAGCAATGCTACTTAAGTCGACAAGGGGCAGGTCGAAGCGCAAATCTGGCTTATCGGTGCCATAGCGCTCCGTTGCAGTGGTATAGGATATTCTTTTGAATGGCGGAAGGCTTAGCCCCTTAACGTCTTTGATGACTTGAGTCGTGATCTCTTCCATCAGAGTCATGACCTCTTCTTGGCCCACAAATGAAAGCTCACAGTCAACCTGGGTAAACTCTGGCTGTCGGTCGCTCCTTAGATCTTCATCGCGGAAGCATTTGACAATTTGGTAGTAGCGATCGAAGCCAGACACCATCAGAACTTGCTTAAAGACTTGGGGGCTTTGAGGCAAAGCAAAAAAAGAGCCCGGATGAATACGAGAAGGTACCAAAAACTCTCGTGCTCCCTCTGGAGTGGATTTATAGAGATACGGAGTTTCTATCTCCATGAAACGCTCATATTCGAGAGCCCTTCTGAAGCTGCTAGCAACCTTGGCTCTTAGAACGAGCGCGTCGCGAAGTTCGGGGCGACGAAGGTCCAAATAGCGATACTTGAGCCTGATGTTTTCATGAGTCTCTGACTGGTCTTGGATTTGAAACGGGAGGGTGGCCGAAGGGTTAAGAATCTTAGCTTGGTGCACTTCAATTTCTATCGCGCCTGTGCGGATACTATCGTTATCCATACCATCAGGTCTGCGCCGAACTCTTCCCTTTGCTGCTAAAACATATTCATGACGACATGACTCTGCAACCTGATGGGCGTCGGGAGATATTGCTGGATCGAGCACCAGCTGAGCGACACCATAGCGATCACGTAGATCGATAAAAACCACGTGGCCGTGGTCTCGACGATGATGGACCCAGCCCATGATGGTGACAGTTTCATCAATGCTACGTTCAGAAATTTCGCCCAAGTGGTGGGTTCTTGTCCAACTCTTGCTCATGGAGGTAGCCTCATGCTCTACTTGATCTTTGTGATGATTGTAGAGCAATGATGGCACATATTAGGCGGGAAGCCTAGCGCGGTATTGCCGCGCTTTAGGGAGGACTAGCCGAAGCGTCCACCAATGTAGTCTTGAGTAAGTTGGTTCGCCGGAGTCGAGAAAACCTTGCTGGTGTCGTCGTACTCCACCATATCGCCATTATACATAAAGGCCGTGTACTCTGAGATCCGAGCCGCCTGCTGCATGTTATGGGTTACGATGATGATGGTATACTTTTCTTGCAACTCGGTGATTAAGCGCTCGATAGCTAAGGTGGACTGAGGGTCAAGGGCTGAACATGGCTCATCCATCAGGATAATCTCAGGGTCCATGGCAATGGCTCTGGCAATACACAACCGCTGTTGCTGACCACCGGATAGAGCGAGACCGCTGCTATTCAGTTTGTCTTTAACCTCATCCCATAAGGAAGCACGACGCAGGGATGTTTCCACCAATTCATCCATATCTCCTTGGTAGCCGTTAATCTTAGGACCCCAGGTGATATTTTTGTAGATAGACGAAGAGAAGGGGTTTGGTTTCTGAAAAACCATGCCTACTTGGCGCCTAAAGTCGGTGACGTCAATGGGGCTATTGTAGATGTCGGTTCCTCGGAATAGAACATCCCCAGCGATGCTAAAGCTATCGATGAAATCGTTCATTCTGTTGAGAGTGCGCAATAGAGTACTCTTACCACAACCAGATGGCCCAATGAGCGCTGTGACCGACTTCTCCTTGAAATCGATGTTCACATCGTTGACGACCTGCGAGTCTCCGTAGGACAACGATAAGTTTTTGGTTTGCAATACGGGAGTGCTCATCGTTTCTCTTCCTTCCACTTGAGGCGTAGAATAATCGCCAATGAATTACATACTATTAGGAACCCAAGGAGCACAATGATGCCAGCTGCGGCAAGCTCGTGGAACTCAACCTGTGGCCTTGAAGTCCAGTTAAAGATTTGAATCGGTAGCGCAGTAAAAGCATCCAGTGGTCCTTCAGGAGTGAAGGCGACATAAGTGAGTGCACCAATCATAATCAATGGTGCGGCTTCCCCTGCAGCACGTGCCATGGCTAGAATGATACCAGTCAGAATCCCTGGAAGTGCAGAAGGTATCACGTGATCTCTCACAGCCTGCCAGCGAGTTGAGCCCAAGGCAGCAGCTCCGAGCCGGATACTGTCAGGAACGCTCTTCAGGGCTTCCCGGGTGGCAATAATAATCACTGGCATGACCAGCAGGCTTAAAGTAAGCGCTCCAGCAACAACAGATCGGTCTAGATTCATAAAGCGAACAAAGAGTGTGAGGCCCAACATACCGTAGATGATTGACGGTACACCCGCTAGGGTTGCAATGTTAACTTCTAACCAGCGATTCAGGCGATTCTTGGGAGAAAGCTCTTCGAGGTAAATGGCAGCACCGACTCCGAATACGACTGAGAATAGAAGCGTTAAGCCGCCGAGCCAGATGCTACCCCAGATCGCTGATTTGATACCAGCCTTCTCTGGGAAACGAGAGGGAAAGCTGTCAAGAAATTGAAGGTCAAGCCAGTGCCAGCCTTCCTCAAAGACCCTTGCCAAAAGCACAAATAGGGTGCCGAGGGCGACGAATGTAGCCAAGGCTATGATTCCGTGGAAGGCACGCTCTTTCAGGCGCCGGGTATTATGTTTGGGTTGGAACAAACCTCGCTCCGAGGCCATGGAGTCTCCTTGTGTAGTCTCGCTAGATCCTAAGGACCTATTAGATAGAGTATCCGCTTGCTGAGTCATTACTCATATCTCCTCGCAAAGGTCTTGACGATATATTGGGATACAAGATTCATCATTAGAGTCATGAGGAACAACAGCAGGCCAACAGCAAAAATAGATTGGTATTCTATCGAACCATGTGGTGTATCCCCTAAGCTCACTTGGGCTATGTAGGCGGTCATGGTTTGAATGCCTACAAACGGGTTGACGGTAACTTGTGGTGTGGCACCCGCTGCTAGAGTAACAGCCATGGTTTCTCCGATAGCGCGGGAGAAACCGAGAATAAACGATGCTAAAATTCCACTGAGAGCAGCTGGTGTTACGACTTGAGTCACAACTTCAAACTTACGAGCACCTAAAGCAAAGGCACCCTCGCGGAGTGCCTTTGGAACTGCTGCCAGCGAATCATCGCATATGGAAGCGATGGTCGGCAGGATCATAATCCCAACGACGATGGCTGCGCTCGCCGCATTAAAAACTTCGACACCTGGAAACATACTCCTAAGCCACGGAGTGACCGTCGTCAAAGCAAAGTAGCCATAAACAACGGAAGGGACTCCTGCGAGAACTTCCAGCATAGGTTTAAGTATAGAGCGGGATCGACTTGATGCATATTCACTCAAGTAAATGGCAATACCCAGCCCGAGGGGTAGAGCCACCATGAGAGAACCCACCGCTACCAGGAGTGTACCCGAGATGAGCGGAAGGACCCCGAAGGATCGAGGCTCGAATAAAGGCGCCCAGCGGGTCGTGAACAAAAATTCAGAGATCGAGATTTCTTCAAAGAAATGGAAGCTTTCCAAGAGCAAGACGGCATTGATTCCGATGGTCGTGACGATCGAAACCAGGGCACAGCCGAGCAAGGCTTTTGTGACGAGTCCTTCACGAAACTTCTGAAGGGGACGGTTCTTGACCCAGAGCTGGCTTGACACCTTGATTCTCCCTAGTGAGATTGGCTGGATTTTACGGCTTTACGAAAGTCAGCTAGTGCTTTCTCGTAAGTCTTTTTAGGAAGGGGGACGTAGCCAACTTCCTTTGAAAGACTTGCTGCATTCTCAATAAAGAATTCTACGAATTTTGCAACCTCTTCTCGTTGTGCAGCCTTCAAACTAACGTATATTAATAGAGGTCGAGCCAGAACGTACTTGCCACTCTCGATGGTTTGAGGGGTAGGAGTTACATAATTGTCACCTTTATCTGCAACAGAGACCAGGCCTAGCTTGCTTTCGTTAGCTTGGTAGTAGGCGTATCCAAAGTAGCCCATGGAGTAGAGATCAGCACTGACACCGCGAACAAGAACATTGTCATCTTCGCTAGATACATAGTCTGATCGAGAGCGGCGGGACTTGCCCATGACAGCTTCGGTGAAGAAGTCGAAGGTCCCTGAATCAGCGCCAGGGCCGTAGAGTTTAATCGGTTCATTCGGAAAGGTGCTGCGCACATCTTTCCAAGTTTTTACCTTGCTGTTGGGCTCCCAGATCTTCTTTAGCTCTGACATGGTGAGATTTTTGGCAAATTCATTCTTAGGGTGAAGAACAACAGAAACACCATCAAAAGCAACGGGAATTTCGATGTATTTTACGTGATTTTTCTCTGCTAACTTTTCTTCTTTCTCAGCGATTTCACGGGAAGCGTTGCTGATGTCAGTTTCACCAGATGTAAACTTTTTGAATCCACCTCCAGTACCGGAAAGCCCGACGGTGACCCGAACTCTTGGTTGAACCTTCTGAAACTCTTCAGCGACTGCCTCAGCGACAGGAAAAACGGTACTTGAACCATCGAGCTTAACGGTTCCTTTGAGCTTACCAGCGGAGATGGCTGGGCTAGCGAAAGACATGGTGAGAAACATGCCTAGTGAAAGATGGGAAAGCTTCATACAAGTACTCCTTATTTGTAAACCTTGGTCTAATTGCAAGCTGGCACACTGCTTACGTCTAAATCATCTAAAATGTACTATCAATGAACAGCAAATAAAACCGGCATCTCGCTTATGTTTGAGGCGTTGGAAGAGTTACCGTAAAGATAGAGCCTTTGTTCAATTCGCTTTGAACATTAATAGTTCCTTGAATCTGAATGACAAGGTGCTTGACGATGGCAAGGCCAAGTCCGGTGCCGCCATCATCACGAGATCGCGCCGAATCAACTCGGTAAAACCGCTCAAAGATTCGGGATTGATCCCTTTTTGAAATACCTATACCTGTATCCTCTACTGTGAGCACGACCTGGGACGTTTTTTGAGTTAGTCCGACTGTAATCGAGCCACCTTCTGGAGTGTAGTTAAGTGCATTTTGTAGAAGGTTATCGAGAATATGAGTCATCGCCTTACGGCTCCCCATAACCTTTGAAATTGAATCGGGGGCATTGAGATTAAATCGAATGCTCTTCTTCTTAAGGTTGATTTCTTGTCTCATTAAGACTTCACTAATAACTGGTTTCCAGTCTACTGATTCAAGAGAAATAAGGCCTTGATTAGCTTCGATGGTTGATAGTCGCAGTAGATCTGTTACCAGTGAAGTGATGCGCTCTATGTTTGCTTCGATGATTTTAAGAAATCGTTTGGCATCATCTTTGCTGTCTAAAGCGCCGCCTTCGATAAGAGTTTCAACGTAACCTTTGATAGATGTGAGCGGCGTTTTGAGTTCGTGGGATACATTGCTAGAAAATTCTCGACGAATCTGCTCCATCTTCTCACGTTTTGATATATTGGCTTGTACGGCTTCCGCCAGTCGGTTGATGGCTTTGCCAAGAGTACCGAGTTCGTTTTTAGGAAGGTGTCGTAGGCGAGCGTTATAGTTGCCGCGACTGATCGCTTCCGCCACGTGAGTGATGGCAGATATAGGTCTTGTGATTCGTTTGGCTAAAAACAAAGCAATCAATAGTGAAACAAACATACCCACCAAAGCGCCGATTCCTAGAACATAGCGAATGTCTTCAAGGCGTTTATCGAGCTTTGACATCGGTAAAGCAAAGCGCAGGTACACATGGTCGTCGCCACTAGTGATTTTTTTGGCGACGAAAAGCATAGGGAGTTTAAGAGTATCGCTGGATCGGACTGCTGTCCCCCAAGGCTGGTTCATAGATTGGGCGATCTCGGGGCGATCGATATGGTTTTGAAAGTTGATGTGATTCACTTCTGATTCGAAGAGTACATGCCCGCTACTATCGATCACTGTAATCCGGGTATCAGTGTTCTTAGCTGCTGATTCAAACAGTTCGGCGAGCTGGTCAGGGTGCCAACGATTGCGATCTTTTAATATGGGAGCGATCAGCGTGAGCTTCTCTAGGAGCATGTCTTTGCTATCGCTTTTAACAAATTCTTCGGTTCGAACGGTGAGGAGATAGCTAACCACAAATGTGGTTAAGCTTATAACAATGGCGTAAGAAAGAAGGTTGCGCCAGAAGAAACGAGACCGAAACATCAGCATTAAAGTTCCTTAAACTTGTAGCCTAGGCCGCGTACTGTTTGGATAAGATCCCGCGATTCGCCAAGTTTCTTTCTAATAGAGCGAACATGAACATCAATATTGCGGTCTATGAGAACCCCATCACCGCCGGTGACAGCATCAAGCAATCGATCTCTTGAAAGAACGATTCCTGGCCGTGAAATAAGAGCATTGAACAGTCGAAACTCAGCAAGTGTCATTGGGATTTGGCCGCCGTCCACTTTAACTTGGAACCTGGCCCGATCAACTTCAACCGCCCCCTGACGGATGACGTCTGCCTCTTCCCTCTCCTCAGCTTTAATCGTACGAAGTCTGGTGTAGACGCGAGCGACGAGTTCCTTAACGCTGAACGGTTTGACCATGTAATCATCAGCGCCAACGCCAAGTCCAAACACAATGTCTGTCTCTTCCCCTTTAGCGGTTAGCATAATTACGGGGACGGACTTGGTGTTTGGCAGTTCTCTCAGTTTCTTACAAACCTCAATGCCGCTGAGTTGTGGAAGCATGAGATCGAGTATGATCAAATCGACCGCTTCGCTTGTGGCCATTTTTAGGCCTTCAGCCCCATTGTTTGCCTGTAAAACTTCAAAACCTTCTCGGGTAAGATTGTATCTCAAAAGTTCTCGAATATCGGGATCATCTTCTACGACAAGCAATCTCTTCACGTTTTACCTCGCAAAGGTTCAAATGCTATTTTTGATTCGCACTAGCTATATGCCACCTATCTATTAATTGCAAAGGAAAACCCATGGAAAATGTGGAAAAATAGGCGCGCTATATTGGCTTGCATCTAAGTCGCAGAAAGGACCAGACTTTTGTGTATTTCCTGGATATCTGCGCTGAGGGGAAGGGTCGCGACAGGAATACTTAACTCATCGAAAATACTGGGGTCTCTGAAGTAGTCCTTCTCAGTTGTAAGCACTGCACGGCAGTTCTTTATCTTATCTTTAATCTCTCTTAATCTAAATGGCTCGTGATCCCTGACTATGTGAGTTTGGCTTATGCCGAGGCCTAGCTCTTGAACGCTTGTTAATAGTTTTTGGGGCTTCGCTATCCCCGTAATAACGGCAAGATCTTGGGTTGGAAATGGTTCGCCACTTCTGCTGGAGTGAACCACATTGAGAGATTTATGCTCAAACGTACTGAAGCGAATGCGATCACGAAAGTTTTGAAGTACTGGAGGCACCTGGTTAGATCTTGCTCTCGTTAGGAGGATGATATCAGCCCGCTCAAGCGTGCCTGGAAACTCTCTCAAACGCCCACAAGGGATGACGTGCCCATTGTCTAGTGGACGATCCGCATCTAGCAATACGATATCGAGATCTCTTTTGATCTGGCAGTGCTGAAAACCATCGTCTAGCAGCCAATGGGTAGGTTCTGGAAAGTGAGCCAGAAAGCGACGACACGCATCGATTCGTTTCGCACCGATAATGACTGGAACACTGGGTAAAAGCGCAGATTGCATCCGAGCTTCATCGGCATGAAAATCCTTACCGGATTGGGGAGTCAAGACAAGTTCGCGATCTAATAGGACTGCGTTATCATCTGCGTCAAGCCCTGATCGATAGCCTCGGGTAACAATTACAGGATGAAACCCTTGCTTAAGCAAGTAATTGGCAATCGCCACAGTTACCGGGGATTTGCCAGTGCCGCCGACCTCTAAGTTGCCGACAGAAATCACCTGGTTAGGCAGTCGGTGGCTCGTCAAAATCTTGCGATCGAACAAGGTTCGGCGAAATGCTTGGATTTGGCCATATAGATAACTTAGTGGCAACATAAGAAGGCGAATATTCACAATTAGCCTTTGATATCTTGGAGAAGTTGAGTCCAAGTGAAAATAGTCTTTTCTACTTGTAGCTTACGAAATCGGTCTAAACGCTTGCCTGGCTTAAATGGAGATTCAAGAACTGTGGTTTTCATAAAGCCATCGAAAGCAACACCAACCGTCCAAGCCCCGTTGGAATTCAATGCGCCTAGGGAAAGGGTAAGCACTTCAGGATCGGCGAGTTCGAGAGTTTTAAGGACAGTTTCATTGGCAAACTCTCGATCCTCTTGACACTGACTTAAGATACTAAAATGAGGACCTTGGCCTTCCTGAGTAGCGCGACCCATGCGCTCAGCTAAGACTCCAAAGCTACCTAGATCGAAGACTTTAACAGCTGGATACTCGGGAAGGATTTCGGTGACTAGTTTTGATGCAATATCGTTGTCGTCCTTGCTTATCAGCCAGGGGCGGATCGCCGCTTCCAAGCGTTCCAAATAGATCTTGTTGATTCCGAGGTCTTGATCGGGAGACCATATTTTAACTTCCACATATGGAATGTGTGGCCGATAGCCGCTGGTCAGAGTGCTGCCAGCGATGGCTTCCTCAACGATCTCCCCAAGGGCTGACTCTGATTGGCCAAGACAGTGCCACCGAAACAAGCTAAGGCCTTGAACACCCTGTGCAATGTCTTGCGCCAACTGATCCCCGATGTGGTCTCGCCAGATAGTTTTGATCTCGCGAGGTGGGCCTGGCAGGCACCAAACATGAACACCGTTCTTAAAAGCATAGAATGCATTGGCCGTACCTGCTGCGTTAGAAATAATACGACTGCTTTTGGGAAAGTAGCACTGCTGTCGATTGCTCTCAACGACTGGAACCCCGAACTCGGTAAGCCGTGCCACAATTCGTTGCCAAGACTCTTCATCAAATGTGAGCTCATCTTCTAGCCATGCGCAGACACTATGCCTAGTAAGGTCGTCTCGCGTGGGCCCAAGGCCTCCGGTGATCATGAGAATCTCAACATGGGGAGTCAAAAAGTTTATGGCGTCAAGGATCTGGCGGTGATCGTCTTGCACTGTTAGATGAGACATCACTTCTATCTTAAGGTGCTCCAATTCTTGACTAACCCAAGCTGCGTTGGAATTGACAATCTGTCCAGAGCTAACTTCGTTACCAATTGTTAGTACGGCTGCTTTCATTGAAACACTCTTTCTAGGCAACATTTTTAGGGCTGACCTACAGCCCCTGAATGCAAGGGAAATACTGTTATACCTGAACTTTGCCCAAGTGTGTAATTGCAAATTTGACGGTCTTAACGTTGTCTGAGGGCGTCAAAATTTCATAAAATAGAAAGTGGAGCCGTGGTCCTCCACGGATACAGTCCCAGACTCTCAGGCCCCTCAGGCCTCACGATCCATCGCTTTGATCAAACTTGTTCAGAAAGGTGTGCTATGGCAACCAATAAGTACACAGGTGCCCAAAAAGCTGCGATCCTGCTACTCTCGTTTGGAGAAGAAATCTCGGCCGAAATTTTCAAAAATATGACCGAGTTTGAAATCAAGCGTATCGGTAGTGCGATGAGTCGCTTGGGACGCTTAGAGCAAGAAGTGATCGATGAGATCATGATGGAGTTCTACGAGATCCTCCAACAGAACAAGAAGTTCTTCTACGGTGGAAACGACTTCACCATGAAGGTTATTGGTAGTGCCTTCAAGGGCGGTGAGGCTGATGACCTGATTGAGCAGCTCGCTTTGGGTTCGTCGGCTAATCTTGATGCCCTGGAGCTGATCGATCCTAGAACTTTGACAAACTTTATTCGGAATGAGCATCCACAAACCATTGCCCTAATTCTAGCTCACCTTGATCCCGGAAAGTGTGGAGAGGTGATTAAGTTGCTACCAGAAGCTCTTCATACAGAGATTATCCTGCGCATATCAAATCTCGATGCTGTTGCTCCGGAAATTATTGATGAGATTGATGACGTTCTCAGAAACGAAATTCAGGCTATGGGCTCCATTTCATCCCAGAAAATTGGTGGTGTTGAACCAATTGCTGAGATGTTGAACCTGATCGACAAAGCTACGGAAGAGCAAATTCTTGACAATTTGGAAGAACGTGATCCAGATCTCGCTGAGCAAATTAGGCAGCTTATGTTTGTATTTGATGATCTGGCGAAGATCGACGATCGTGGAATTCAAGAGATAATAAAGAATGTGAAGCCTGAGCAGTGGATGATTGCTTTGAAGACAGCCTCTGAGGCGGTAACAGACTTGGTCTTCCGAAATATGTCGGAGCGGGCAGCGAAGATGCTCAAGGAGGATATGGAGGCGATGTCGGCTGTGAAGTTGTCTGATGTTGAATCGATGCAGTTTGAGATTGTTCAAGTTGCTCGCAAACTAGAAGAAGAAGGCAAAATAATCATAGCACAAGGCGGAGAAGCCGCCTTCGTTTAAAGGCAGGGGAGAAATGAGGCGATAGCTGCGTTGCTCGGTCGGCTCCGGTCCTCATTTACCTGGGTAAACTCCGGTCCTCGCCTCCCTCGCGCCTTGCTCTCCCCTCATTTCTCCCCTGCCTTTGCGTGGTGAGGATTTTTTGTTTGTGCTCGCACTCGCTTTGCTCGTGGCTCGCCTTTGTTTACCTTGAGGTGATGCGTTGATGCGTTGAGAGTTGGAAAAGGCTTTGAGTGCAAGGCTTGCTTGGAATAAAAAACCGGAGCGTACCATGGTACGTGAGGATTTTTTATTCCAAGCATAACGCAGCAATCGAAGTCTTTTCCAACTCTCAACCCAGGTAGGCTTCCTTTACTTGCGGATCGTTTAATAGATCAGCGCTGTTCCCCTTCAACTTGACTTTGCCATTCACAAGCACATACCCTCGATGAGCAATTTTGAGGGCCTGGCTAGCATTCTGTTCGACTAAAAATATCGTGGTTCCAGTAGCTGAGATCTCTTTTAATATCCTGAAAATGTCCTTTACAATAATCGGGGCTAGGCCGAGACTCGGTTCATCGAGTAGTAAGATTTTGGGGCGACTCATGAGGGCGCGACCTATCGCCAGCATCTGTTGCTCACCACCGCTCAGGGTGCCTGCTCTTTGGTCCTTTCGTTCCTTTAGTCGAGGAAATGTTTCGTATACATGAGCTAGCCCTTCCGCCTCATATTTACCTTGATTGACAATTGTGCCCATCTTTAAATTCTCTTCAACAGTCATTTTAGGAAAGATGTGTCTGCCTTCTGGCACGAGAGCAATGCCTTTTTTGGCGATCTGGTGGGTTGGTAAAGAGGTAATATCTTCGCCGAAGAGGCGCACTTTTCCCCCTTGAGCTCTGGGATTGCCGAATATGCTCATGAGAAGCGTAGACTTTCCCGCTCCATTGGAACCGATGAGGCTGACAATCTCCCCTTCCTTAATGGTTAGAGAAACTCCATGAAGAGCCTGGATGGGGCCGTAGGATGCATTGATGTGATCGATTGTTAGAACCCCTTGATCCATTACTCTTCTCCTAGATAAGCTTTTAGAACAACGGGATTATTACGAATCTCCGTAGGAGTTCCTCTTGCGATTACATTGCCGTGATCTAAAACGATAATGTGGTCGGAAACTTCCATGACGAGAGACATATCATGTTCGATCACACATACGGTTACATTATGATTTGTGCGCAGGCGACTGATGAGGTTAGATAGATCTTTGGTTTCATTGTGGTTCAACCCCGCCGCTGGTTCATCCAAGCAGATAAGCTTGGCATCGGTACACATGGCTCGGGCGATTTCTAAGCGTCTCTGGTGTCCGTAGGGTAACTCTCCAGCGAGACGATCCGCATCGGCAGTAAGACCCACGATTGCTAGCCACTCTTTGGCTTTCTTTATGGCCTGAGCCTCCGAATCTCGAAAAGACCTGGTATTGAAAAGGTTTGCTAGAATATTTTTGTTTAAGCTTCGGTGCTGGGCAACTAGCAAGTTCTCGATGGCTGTCATGTCCTTAAATAGCCGTATGTTTTGGAATGTTCGTGAGATGCCTAGTGCCGCTACTTGATGGGAGCCACCAAACATTTTGTAAAATAGTTTTCGTCCGAACGAAATTGGGTTCACGAAGTCCTGGAGAGTAAAAGGCTGCCCAAGTATTATTTCAATGGAGTGAGTTCGATTCTTATCTTGGAACTGAATTCTGCCATCACTAGCCTTGTAAAATCCTGTAAGACAGTTGAAAACAGTGGTCTTACCAGCACCATTCGGCCCGATAATGGCTGTAACGGATCCTTTTGCAACTTCGAAACTCACTTGGTCAAGGGCTCTGATGCCACCGAAGCTTACTCCTAGGGAATCGACCTTTAAAATATCGTCCATATCAAACCTCTAGCTTCGCATAAGATTTTCGCTTAGTTTTCACCAAACCGCTGGGTCGCCAAATCATCATAGCCACCATGAGAACCCCAAAGATTAGAATGCGATACTCTTGGAAATCTCGAAGAACCTCGGGAAGCATCCTTAGGGTGATAGCTGCAAGGATGACCCCAGGAATGGAACCCATACCGCCCAAGACAACGATGGCAAGAATGATTGCGGACTCAAAGAATGTGAAAGAGTCAGGATTTACGAGCTCTTGAATTCCTGCGAAAAAAACACCAGCAACACCACCAATCATAGCTCCCAAGGAAAAAGCAGATAGCTTGACTGTCACGTGGTTGATGCCAAGGCTGCGACAAGCGATTTCATCTTCCTTGAGAGCTTCCCAAGCTCGTCCCCAGGGAGACGCCTTGAGGCGTATGCAGAAGTAACAAGCGCCGATAACAAAAGCTAATAAGCTAAAGTAGATAAAGCTTTTGCCGTAAGAAGGATCAAACTCGATTCCCAAGACCTCATGGAACAAAGGTGCACCCGTCATGGACCAAGCATTGAACTCCATTCCGAAGAGGGTTGGAGGTGGGGCCTCCATGCCGCTCGGCCCTCCTGTAAAATCAACCCAGTTCACGAGAACAAGATGAATGATTTCGCCGAAGCCTAAGGTCACGATCGCGAGATAGTCACCGTGCATCCTTAATACGGGAAAACCCAGAATTGCACCCATGATTCCTGCGGTGACAGCTGCGAATGGAATCGCTCCCCAGAAGCCAAGTCCCAGATAATGATTGCCGAGAGCGTAGCCGTACGCTCCCACTGCATAAAAGGCGACAAAGCCCAAATCTAATAAGCCAGCAAGTCCAACGACAATGTTGAGCCCAAGTCCGAGAAGAACATATATTAGAGCGAAGTTAAGGCTTGTAATCCAAGATTGACCGATGAAGGGTAGCACGATAGCGAGGCCTAGTAAGCCAGCAAGAAGCGATCTTTGCTGCGGTCGCGATAGCTTCAACTGAGGACGTTTGGTCATGCCTACAGAAAGCTGAGGCCCTAGGCCTCGTATGATATTGAAAACGAACGAACCAGCTAAGACTAAAGTGGCAAGAATAAAAGGCCGCGTGGGGTGCGCTTTGAAGTCATAGCCATCCAATACAAGGCCTGTAATTGGCCCAAAGACAGCAAGGGCAAATAGGCCCGAAATTAAAGCAGATCGCATCGCATGCCTCATGGAAACAAATAAATTAGAATTCATCAGACTTTTTCAACCTCAGGTCGACCAAGCAATCCGCTGGGACGAAATATCAAGAAAACTACAAGTAGGGAAAAGGCAAATACATCTTTGTAATCGCTATTAACAAAGCCTGAAAACAAGCCTTCGGACATTCCTAAGATGATGCCGCCTAACATCGCTCCAGGGAGGGAACCGATTCCGCCGAGAACCGCTGCAGTAAAGGCTTTAACACCAGCTTTAAAACCGATATAGAAGTCGAATGACCCGTAGTTAAACGTGATGAGGAGGCCGGCGATGGCTGCCATTATCGAACCAATTACAAAAACGCTTGAAATGATATTATCGGTATTGATTCCTAGAAGGCGCGCCATCATCATGTCTTGCTGTGTCGCGCGGCAGGCTCTGCCCAGGGAGGTTTTGCCAATGATAAAAGTAAGTAAGGCCATAGCTAAAAACGAAACGACGATCATTCCAAGCTGAACGTAGGTGATTCTAAGATAGTGCTGTTCAGATCCAATGGTAATCGCCCCTTCTATAAGGGTTGGAACAGCTTGGTTTCGCGCTCCTTGGCTGACCATCACGTAATTCTGTAGGATAAGGGACATGCCGATGGCTGAGATCAATGGTGTTAGTCGCGACGAGCCTCGCAAGGGTTTATAGGCTACTCGCTCGATCACAAACCCATAGATGCTGGTAAAGATGATAGTTCCAAATAAAACTAGGAGAATCGTGATCGGAATCCATGTTATGCCCATCCAGGTGAGGACCGCGAGACAAATGGCAGTTAAATAGGCGCTGATCATATAGATTTCACCATGAGCGAAGTTGATCATTCCTATGATTCCATAGACCATCGTATAGCCAACCGCTATTAAACCGTAAGTGGAACCTAGAACCAAGCCATTGATGAGCTGTTGACCAATGGTATAGAGATCCATATGTGTCTCCGTGGGTAGTGTGCTGACCTATTATTAGAATAGGCTAGAGATGTAAGGCAGCCTGCAGCAGTTAGCTTGCTGCAATAGCTTTTCATCAAGTGTAAATGGTAGGAATTCAAGTTTAGATTTCGTTGTAGTTACCCTTATCGTCCCAACGGTAAATCACATAGTCGCTCTTGGTCAGATCTCCTAACTTATCCCACTTTTTCGGCCCCATGATCGTATTGCTACCGTTGGTTTTTAGCCAATTGGCAAGGGCTACCCCTTTGGTGCTTTTAGTCGATTGCATCGCGGCAACGATGGCTTCCACTGAAGCATATGCATATAGTGTGTAGCCTTCAGGCTTATAGCCATCCTGCTTAAAGCTTGCGACCACATTTTTAGTAGTGTCGTACTTTAAGGGATCGCGACCAAAGGTTACATAGACGCCATCAACGAACTGGGAGCCGCCTGCTGCTGTAACGAAGTCATTGGAAACAATCCCATCACCGGAAACAAAGTGGGCTTTGAGCCCCTGTTGCCTCATTTGCTTGAGTAAGGGGCCTGCTTCCGAATGGAGACCACCAAAGTATACAACATCTGCCTGCTTTGCTTTGATTTTAGTCACAAGAGTATTGAAGTCTTTATCGCCGCGAGTAATACCCTCGAATAGGGCCTCTTTCACCATTGGTGCAACCTTACTTAGACTCTCTTTCATTGCGTCTGCTAAGCCACGGCCGTAGGTGGTCTTATCGTGTACAATAGCAACTGTTTTCGCTTTTAGGTCCTGGGAAATAAATCGAGCTGCAACTTGGCCTTGTTGATCATCGCGGCCGCACATCCGGAGAACGTTAGGAAGTTTACGTTCTGTAACTTTAGGGTTCGTGGATGCTGGAGTCACCATAATAACGTTATGGGACATGTATGTTTTTGATGCGGGAATGGTCGATGCAGAACAGAAATGCCCGACAACAGCATTGGCCTTGTACTTGGATACAATTTCATTGGCAGCATTCACAGCACCCATCGGCTTACACTCATCATCGACCTTGACTATTTCAAGGGTCTTTCCTAAGACGCCACCAGCTTTGTTGATGTTTTGAGCTGCTTTTTCAGCGCCTTTTAGCATTTGCTCACCAAACGCGGCGTATGGCCCGGTGTGAGGACCAGCGACAGCGATCTTAATGGTTTTCGATTCTGCTTGGGCATGACTGCTAAAATATAAGGCCAAACCAAGTATGAGTTTGAGAATAGTACGCATAAAAAGTCCTCAAGAGTCTTGCTAGTGTTGAAAAGCTGCCCTTGTTATAGAAAGGCCGGCCCAAAATTTCTAGCAATTTTCCGAAGGGGCGAAACTCAGAATGGTGGGTTAACTAAAATTAAGGCAGTAGGGAGACTTTCTGAAGCGAGTCTCCCGTGAAAGCAAACTGCTACTTGTCCCATAACTGCTGATGATGCTTCAAGAGATCTTGGAATCGATCTTCCCTAATAGCATCCCGTATATCGTGAATCAAATGTAGGTAGTAGGTTAGATTATGTAAGGTAAGTAAGCGGAGTGCCGTAATTTCTTTCGCAATAAAAAGGTGCCTGAGGTAGCTTCGTGAGAAGTTCTGACACGTATAGCAAGAGCATTCAGGGTCTAATGGCGATTCATCAAACTGATGCTTCTGATTCTTAATATTGACTTTACCAAGTGAGGTGAACAGGGTTCCGTTTCGGCCATTCCGTGTTGGCATCACGCAGTCGAACATATCAACACCGTAGTTGACCGACTCAATAATATCCAGTGGAGTACCCACTCCCATCAGATAGCGAGGCTTATCTTCCGGCAGGTGCTCGCAGCAAAAATCCGTTGTTTCTCGCATCGCTGGCTTAGGCTCTCCCACCGACAAACCACCGATCGAAAAACCTTCAAAACCCAGCTCACCAAGCCCTTCCAAGCTTTGCTTGCGCAAGTCATGATACATACCGCCCTGCACGATTCCGAACTGCCAAAGTTCATCCCGGCTTTTTACTTCCCGACATCGTTTTGCCCAGCGTAGTGAGCGCTCCATAGAGTGCTTAGCCTCTTCTGGAGTGGCAGGGTAGGGTGTGCATTCATCGAGAACCATATGGATATCAGCGCCAATGGTTTCCTGAATTTCGACCGCAAGCTCTGGGGTTAGGTTGATTTTTTTGCCGTCAATATGGCTTTGAAAAACACAGCCTTCTTCAGTGATTTTCCGGAGCTGGCCCAAACTAAATATTTGAAAGCCACCGCTATCAGTGAGAATCGGTTTATCCCATTGAATAAACTTATGGAGGCCATTGAAATGACGAATCACATCGAGGCCAGGGCGAAGATAAAGGTGGTAGGTGTTTCCTAATATGATCTCAGCACCAAGGGTTTTAAGATCTTCAGGCACCAAAGACTTGACCGAGCCAACCGTTCCGACTGGCATAAAAATCGGTGTATTCACCACACCGTGGGCCAATGTCATCTGGCCGAGCCGGGCTCGGCCATCAGTTTTGTGAACCTTGAACATGGGATCGCCTTTCACATTAGACAATCGATTTGCCAAGAGCTGAGAGAATCAGATCAACGGTGAGGTTGGCTGATTGCGCTCCGACATCGGTATATGGGTTTAGCTCAACAAACTCAAGGGAGCCGAGCTTTTTGGTTTCATATAGCATTTCGAGAAGAAGATGTGCCTCCCGCAATGTGAGACCACCACTCACAGGGGTGCTAACTCCTGGCGCATAGCGGGGGTCGATTCCGTCAATATCGAATGAAACATGCAGTGCTTTGGTATTGGCGGAAACTTTTTCAATTGCTTCTTTCATCACCCGAAACATTCCACGCTCGTCGATATCGCGCATTGAATAGTAATTCACACCACTCGCTTTGAGCACTCGCTTTTCATCGTCGTCGATGGTGCGAATACCAATAAGAGCGACATTTTCAGGTTTCAACTTGGGGCCATCACCACCAATTTTACAAAGTTCAGGGTGGCCATCACCCATGAGGGTCGCTAGCGGCATCCCATGGATGTTGCCAGAAGGCGAAGAGTCAGGGGTATTGATGTCAGCGTGAGCGTCAACCCAAACTACGCCGAGTTCCCCACCTTGTTCCTTGTGGTGCTTTGCGATACCAGAGATGGTGCCAATTGCAATACTGTGATCGCCGCCGACAACTAGAGGAATATTTCCTGATTGAACCGCGTTGTGGGTCTTGCCGCACAGATCTTCACAGATCTGGGTTAAAGGCTGAAGAAACTTCTCATCTTGAATTTCTTGGCTTAGGGAGTCGCGCACAGGGACGAATAGATCGCCAATATCGCGTACTTTGTAGCCCTGGATTTCTATCTTCTTTTTCAGGCCAGCGATCCGCAGGGCGGCAGGGCCCATCAAGGCTCCCCTCATATTTGCACCCAAATCTGAAGGCACACCAATAATTTCAATGGCTTTTTCGTGTGTCATCGGGACCCCACTGATTAATGTTTATGTCAAGGATCAAGTCTGCCAAATCAATATGACAGGAAAGGGTGTTTTAGTTGATTCGTAAGATTAGGTCAATGCTTGCCTAAGGCTAAACTAGTCCAGGGTGGCTTACCCTGGACTGAAGAAGTCAAAAGTTAGGGTCGATGGGTTGATTATAACGAGTTAACCAATCCAAGGGCGATTTGCGGTTGTGCGTTAGCTTGCGCCAGAACAGAGGAGCCAGCTTGCTGAAGGATCTTCTGAGAGGTGTAGCGAGCTGTCTCCGCTGCAAAGTCCGTATCTTCGATACGACTATTGGCAGCACTTAAGTTCTCGGTTTGAACCCCCAAGTTGTTGATGGTCGATTGTAATCGGTTTTGAATCGAACCAAGATACGATCGATATTCTGAAACCCTCACCAACGCGTCGTCCATCTTCATGATGCTGCTCTGTGCTGCTTCTTTAGTGTTGACTCGGGTACCTTCTTCACTTGCCCCGATGTCCAACGATCCATCACCGGATGTGAAGGCGTTGATATTGTTCAAGTCGATCTTGATAACGTTGACTTGATTAGATTGATCGATAGCATCCGATTCTTCGTAGTAGTCTTTACCGATTTGAATTTCGAGTGGGAACGTGCCTTCGGCATTAGCGATTTCGTCGGAAACGTCATTCTCACCAATCAAGAGTCGGGTTCCGTTGAACTCAGTGGCGTTGGCAATACGGTCAATCTCATCTTTAAGTGCTACAAATTCCTTATCCAGAAACTCGCGTTCGGTGTTGCCAATAGTGTCACTGGCTGACTGAATCGATAGCTCCCGGAGTCGGGTTAGCATTGAAGTGGTCTCCATCAAGCTGCCTTCTGCTGTTTGCACGAGGGAGATGCCGTCGTTAGCATTTCTCTTAGCCTGATTGAGTGATCGAATGTCAGCTCCCAAGTTTGATGAAATCGCCAAACCCGCAGCATCATCTGCGGCCTTGTTGATTCTCTTACCGGAAGCTAGCTTTCCTGAACTTTCTTGAATGGCTTGTGTGGATGTTGCTAATCGCCGTTGTGCGTTTAGCGAGGCAACATTGGTGCGAATGCGTAAGCCCATACAGACCTCCTGTCCTAATTGATGGTTACGAAAAATACGTCATGTATTTGTTTTGCAGATCGACTGCATTCAGGACTTGTTAAGGAAAAAGCGAGGTCGCGAGGGCAGGTGGCTGAAATAACTTAGGAAAAAAAATACTTCTTACCCCTTTTTAGCAAGGGGGTTTGTAGTTTTCTGTAATGTGGCTAAAGAAATTGCGTAAAAATACTTGCCCAGACTCAAATAGGGTTTCATCAAGCTCAACAGGTAAACTTTGGTTCATCACAAAACCAGGCCCCGCCTCTGGGTGGGACTGCATGCCCCAAATAGGCTTTTGAGTATGGAAAAAACCGTCAACAGGGCAGTCGTCACTCCAAGCGAAGATCTCACATTGGGGGCCCAAGCTCGTCACATGTTCTCGATGTGAGACAATAAACAACCCTTCTTTTTGATCTCTTGAAAATTCAATTGTTGATTTGATAATGATTTTTCTCATTCCTACCAATTTCTTTTGGTCGGGGCTTACGAAGCCAATGCTGCCTCCTAGTAGATGGGCGAGCAGTTGGTGCCCATAGCACAACCCCAAAGTAGGGACGCCCTCGTTGAGCTTCTGCAGTAGCCAGGGATGGAAAGTCTTTTGCCACGCTAAATCGTCATGCACTGAAGCGCCACTGCCTAATACCACTAAAGCATCGGGGTGAGCCCGTAGCTGGTTCAGAGAGTCAAGGCCATAAAGACAAGGCAAGTGATAGGTGAGCTTAGCGTTCGTTAAGTCTTGGAGTCTATTAAAAGAATCAATCTCGGCTACCCGAGATGCTGGGTCAATAATCGCGATGTGGGCTCTGCTCACAGAAAAGCTCCTCTGGCCTCGGCTCTGGCCGGGCATAATAATTGAAAGCCGATGGCTCCTATGGCATGATCAGCCTTTGTTGTTATTACGAACTAGACAAGAAGGTTATCCCATGCTTGAGCACGTCAAGGCAAGCCTTACAGAGGCCAAGACCGCCCTTGAAAATTTACTGGAGAACGAGGCAGCCATGGGCAAAATCGTTCAGGCAGCAGACCTCCTATCGGAGTGCTTTGAGAGTCGCGGGCATGTTTATTCCTGCGGCAACGGTGGCTCCATGTGTGATGCCATGCATTTTGCAGAGGAGTTGTCTGGTCGCTTTCGAAAGGATAGGCCAGCTCTAGGCGCTATTGCAATGGGGGATGGTGCACATATCACCTGTACGGGTAATGACTTTGGGTTTGAAGAAGTCTTTTCTAGATTTATCGAAGCTCATGGCCGCTCTGGGGATGTGCTCCTAGGTATCTCTACAAGTGGTAAAAGCGAAAACGTGATTCGGGCTGTTCGTCGTGCGAAAGAGTTGGGGGTGAAAACGATCTGCCTGACAGGCAAACCAAACAGTGCTTTGTCCGAACTTGCGGATGTCGAAATCTGTACCCCTGGTGGACGCTTCGCAGATCGAGTGCAAGAGCTTCATATCAAGGTGATTCATACTCTTATTGAGTTGGTTGAGCGAAAGCTTTTTAACGAAACTTACGAGGTCTGATGATGAGTGAGACCATATTTGACAAGATTATTGCTAAAGAGATTCCTGCGGATATCGTGTTTGAAGACGATCATGTGCTTGCCTTTCGTGATATTAATCCACAAGCCCCGGTTCATGTTCTTGTGATACCGAAGAAGAAGATGGTTAGCATGGCTGATGCGAAAGATCGTTCAGCACTGGAGTTAGGCGAGTACATGCAGCGCATATCAAAAGTCGCTGCAGAGCTTAACCTTGATGCTGAAGGATATCGGGTGGTGTTCAACCACGGGCAGAATGGAGGCCAGACTGTTGATTACATTCATGCTCATATTCTTGGTGGTCGAAACTTAACTTGGCCTCCGGGTTAGAGGATGGCCCCCGCTTGAGAATCGGGGGTGCGCAAATTACTTAACGGCTTCCTTGAGCTCTTTACCAGGGCGAAAGACAGGAACCTTTCTTGCTGGAATTTGGATCTCTTCGCCAGTTTGAGGATTGCGTCCCATGCGAGCTTTACGGTCTGAAACAGAGAATGTTCCGAAGCCAACAAGCTTCACCCCATCTTTGCTGTTGATGTTATTGCTAACAACGTCAATAAATGCGTCTAAAGCCTTCTCTGTATCGGCCTTCGTCGCACTGGTGATCTTTGCCATAGCTTCGACCAACTCGGCTTTGTTCATGAGAACCTCCAAAGATTTCATCTTTTTTGTAGTAGTAAGGGTACGCTGGTAAAGGTTTACAAGGGTGACGATGATTGTCAAGGAGAAGTGGAAAATAGATGTTGTTTGGAGAAGAAAAATTGTTACCGATCGCAAAATAAGATACATCTTGACGCTTTGAAAGGGTTCGCCCAACAATGGATCTGAGCTTATTAATAAAGGGTTTTTTGAGTGCCTTTAAGAATTGCAAATAGAAGGATTATAAAGTGCAGTCGATTGTATTAGTAATTCTCAGTGCCATCTTCTGGAGCGGAACAGTTCAAGCCAAACTCTTGAATCGCAATATTTTAGAGGTTGAACGACAGGTCTATACTCAAAGAGATTTTGAGATTTATGTGATCGCAAAAGAAGGCTTGTTCCTGCGTAAGGGTGTGGCACCTACCATTGTGAATGCTGAAACCTGGAGTTCTCAGCTTGAAACTTATAAAAACGAAATGCTGATTAATGGCCTATTTAATCAAGAAGCTCAAAGGCTAGTTAGCTTTTTGCCAAATGCTGATATGGTTAGAAAGTCAAGTGAGATTATATTTCAATCAATCAAACGATCGTCGCTTCTTAGTGACCGATATCGCGTGCTGAAAGTTACTGAGCCAGAAGTTAAATCCCAGATAGTTGTTTTGTTGAAAGTTCAAGCTTATTTAAAAAGTAAAGCGAACAAAGTCGCGCAAACTGATTGGCTGTATCGTGTGGATCGAGATGCTCTTTGGTTTAAGAGAATTCAAAAAGGGATGCCGTTTCGATTTTTTGAAGGTGCCAATCAGCATCAGAGGCTAAGCAGCTTATGAAAAATCTTCAGATCGTTGAATACGAGGATATGTTGCTTTGGTGTCTAGAGGAGCTTAGCCTAGATTGGGGCGATCACTTTTGGAAAAGTGATGAAATTCTCCGAAGTATTGCAGCGGGAGATAAAAGACTCTTTTTTGTCCTCGTAGACTCACAGGCTGCGGGCATGATTTTCTTCAGCATTGCTAGCTTGGAGAGCGAGTTACTGTTTCTATTTATCCGCGATAACTTTAGGCACCAGGGTCTAGCAAGAAGGCTTATGAAAGAGTACTTCGCCACACTTAAGACACTCAAGATAGATTCACTTTTTTTAGAGGTTCGAGAATCCAATACGGGTGCCCAGGCACTTTATCAATCACTAGAATATCGTTTAATCGGTCGAAGGCCACGATACTATCGTGATGGCGAATCGGCTCTTGTTATGAAGAAAGAATTATGACCCAGCATCTTGCAGATATTGAGACTATTGTATGGATTCAAACCAGTTTTCTTGGAGATATTGTTCTATCGACAGCCGCATTCAATGCCCTCAAAGCAGAAGCACCTCATATCCGACAGGTATTGATAACAACACCGATCGGTAAGGCGGCACTTAAAGATCATCCGTCTATCGATGAAGTTGTTGTTTTTGATAAAGGTGGGAAAAGTTTTTGGCAGGCAAGCCGCGCCGTTAAACAGAGTTGTTCGAGTCTAGACAAAAGCACCACAGTGATCTTGCAGGCTCACCGTAGCTTTCGATCGAGTTTGCTTAGCCTACGGCTTGGCTTTCAACGAATCACCTATGGGGAAACCAGTTTATCGTGGAACGCGCAAACCGTGTCTCGGGTTGCATCACTCCACGAGTCTGCAAGAATCGGGCTTCTCCTAGAGCCATTGGGAGTTTCTAGAGAGGCTATCTGTAAGGCTCGCATGTCTCTGCCCAAATCGATGAATGAGCACTTGAGTAAGAGGCTTCTGCCTCTGAACCGACCTTTGATTGGTGTGGCGCCAGGGAGTGTATGGGGTACAAAACGGTGGCCAGCTGAGAAGTATGGTGACCTAGTGAAGAAAGCCCTAGATGCAGGGCAGTCAGTTGTGCTCTTGGGGAGTGGTGGCGAGAGGGAACAGGCAGATATTGTCAGCAACATGGTTGGAGATCATGACCAGTTTTTAAACTTAGTGGGCAAGACAAACTTAGATGATTTACGGTATTTGATTCCAAGCCTTGATGTTCTAGTTTGCAACGATAGCTCACCGATTCATTACGGCTCAGCATTTGGAGTGCCTACCCTTGCAATTTTTGGGGCGACGGTTCCAGCGATGGGGTTCGGGCCACGGGCCATGGGCTCACGTGTCGTGGACATTCCTATCGGTGAGGTCCCCTGTCGACCCTGTAGCGACCACGGGCCTAAAGTTTGTCCTCTGGAACACTTTCAATGTATGCGTAAAATTGACACTGACGCCGTGTTTGTCACGCTGCAGCAAATGATCGATGAAAACAGCCCTCAATCGTTGCTTGCGGCTAATAGAAGAAATGAGTAAGTTGACCAGTTTAGTAGGGTATTCCTACGTTGCTCGCAATCATCACATAAGGAGCCAAGGCAATGGGAGAAGCAGAAGCTTTAGCAGCAATCAAACAAGATGTTGAAAATAACGATATTTTCCTATTCATGAAGGGGACTCCAGGGGAACCTATGTGCGGCTTTTCTGCACAGGTGGTTCAGGTTCTTAACTCCTACGGGGTAGCCTATCAGTCCCGTAACGTCTTAGAGGATTGGGATATTCGTGAAGGTGTGAAGCAGTTTACAAATTGGCCTACCATTCCGCAACTCTATGTTAAAGGAAAGTTCGTCGGTGGCTGCGACATCGTTATGGAAATGCACAGAAAAGATCAATTAGCTGATGTGCTAAAAGCCTAAGAAAGCTTTTTGACAGGCTACATAAATCCCGGATATTTTTTATCCAAAGATACTATGGGATTCGGAAAAGCAGCGAATGCAGGCTTGGCCTAAGTTGGCAGGCGATGAAGTTTCGGATTCCGGTTACCATAAGGAATTCCAAGATGGCGATCAATCATAGCGACTTTACCAAAGTTGTCCACGCGGGGGTAGAACCAGAGCCGCGAACCGGGGCTATCATGACCCCAATCTTTCAGACTTCAACTTACGTTCAGCAAGCTCCTGGGGAGCATACTGGGTGGGATTACTCCCGTGCAGGAAACCCAACCCGGGATGCTTTGGAGGCTTCGTTTGCTGCTCTTGAAGGTGCTAAACACGGCTTGGCGTTTTCCTCTGGTCTGGCAGCTGAACAGGCAATCATCCAGATTCTCGATCCAGGTGACGAAGTGATCGTTTGCGATGATGTCTATGGTGGTACAGGGCGATTGTTTCGTACCTTATATGCGAAGTACAATTTGAAGTTTCATTTCGTCGACATGACAGACATAGACGCGGTTAAGAAAGTCTCTAACAGCAAGACGAAGATGCTTTGGGTTGAAACGCCAACGAACCCGCTTCTGAAAGTGATCGATATTCGCAAAATGAGTCACTTGGCTAAAGAGCTGGGCGCTCTTCTCGTGGTTGACAACACCTTCTCGTCTCCGATCTTCCAGTCGCCATTAGAGTTTGGCGCCGATATCGTAATGCATAGCACAACCAAATATATCGGTGGCCATTCCGATATCATTGGTGGTGCAGTGATGACTTCGGATGATGAACTCCACGAAAAAATCAAATATGTCCAGTTTGCAGCGGGAGCTGTTCCTGGGCCGTTTGAAGCCTTTTTACTCCTGCGAAGCATCAAGACTCTAGCAGTAAGAATGGAGCAGCATCAGAAGAATGCTATGGCGATTGCTAAGTTCCTTGAGGGTCACAGCAAGGTTGAGTCTGTTTTTTATCCAGGCCTTGAGTCTCACTCTCATCATGAGATTGCTCGTGAGCAGATGAAGGGTTTCTCTGGAATGGTAAGTTTTAATCTCAAAGGAACTTATGACGATGTCGTTAGCTTTCTGCAGAGGTTGAACGTTTTTGAGCTAGCAGAAAGTTTGGGAGGGGTGGAATCGCTGGTCAATCACCCCGAGAAGATGACCCACGCTTCTGTGCCTGAGCCTCTCCGTAAAGAGCTTGGAATTGGCCCCAACCTTCTACGTTTATCAGTTGGTATTGAATCTGCTGATGACTTGATCGCCGACCTTGATCAAGCATTAAATGGCTGATTGCTATGGGGCGACATCTGTCGTCCCAGCGATCTTCTGCTTCCTTTGCAAAAAATATGTCTAGCTCTTAGGCGGATTTTGCAGCCGGTCTTGAACCTGTTGAACAGCTTCGTCTGAAACGCCTAGGCTTTTCGCGAATTCAACAACCGCAGCTGGGTTTGCCATGACTGTGGCCATCAGTTGCTGCATCACCTGTGGTGGAATGTTGAGCTCTTGAACCAAAGCCATCGCTGCCATGGGGTTTGAATTTAGAGCTTCGGCAAGTTCTTTTAGCTTTTCTTCTGGTATATTAAGTTGCTTTATGATTTCTGCGATCTGTGACATGACCTGACCTTTCAGTACGACTTAACGGGAACTTTAATGTTGATAGTATGGGCCGTTTCAAAGGACAAAGTCAAAGGAATCACATCTCCCTGACGCAATGGCTTTGAAACCCCTAAAATCATGATATGAAGGCCTTTGGGACTCAGGGTAAGAGTCTTACCAGGACCTAGCGTTGCGGATGAAATCGGTTCCATCGACATCATACCATCTTCCATTTTTGTTTCATGGATTTCAGCTTTGCCAATAGGGCTGGAAACAGACTTTAGTGCGACCGCAGTCTTGCCTTGATTGGCTATTTGCAAATAGATTGCTGTGACGCTGCTCCCTGGAGGCATTTCGCGAGCCCAAGACTTGGACACTTTAATGGAGCCCAAGGCGGAGCTTGATATAACGAGAGATACAAAGAATGCGGCAAGACAATGGAACATCTCAACAAACCTTTATATGGAATCTTTAGATGCGATACGGGTGAGGTCTACAGCAATTTTTCCTCGACTTAAAGGAGGATTGTACATGGCTGTCCAATTACCTTGAGGGTCGACCAAGAAGAACTGCGGGCTGTGAGCCATATTGTAATTTTCGCCGCCACCCTGCTTTTGAAAGTGGACGCTGAACATTCCAGCAAAACTCTTGATCTGCTCTTGGCTACCAGTGAGTCCAATGATGGCTGGATGAAAGTATTCCAAATAGCTCTTGAGGCGTTCTTTGCTATCCCGTTCGGGATCGACCGTGACGAAGATAAATTGCAATCGTGACATGCTGTCTTCAAGGAGCTTCAGTTCGTCACGGTAGCTCGCCATGGCTGAGGGGCAAACATCAGGACAGTTTGTGAAGCCGAATGTTACCAGGCTCCATCTGCCAAGTAGATTGTTCTTATTGAACGAGGCCCCATTCTGATCTGTGAGGTCAAAGTCTTTAAGGGGACGGCTCTCGCTTAATTTCCGGCCATTTTCGATACTGGCTGAATCGAGTTGTTTGATAAGAAAGTAACTGGTGCCAGAAACTCCACCTAAAAACATTCCAAATAACAGTAAGCCTAATTTCTTAGACATATGAAGAATTTCCTCCCGAGATAGCGATCTCAACATGATACCAGGAGAAGTTGGTATACCACTAAGCGCTAGGGACTTCGATAAAAACTTGAGACTTTCTTAGCCTTGGGGCTACAGTGCTAGGTAACCTGAAAAAGAACTGATTTTTCGATAGTTAAGTGAAAGGGTCAATCATGAAGCAGATGTTTAAAGTTGCAGTCAGCGGCTTGATTTTAGGAACATTGAGCACAAGCTGTGTCACCCGTGGTGAGAATTTCTCTAGTGACTACGCTTGGATCAAGGAGAATAAGACCAAAAAAGCAGATGTGCAAAAGGTTTTAGGTCAGCCTTTCGCAGTGGGCTATTCTTCTGGCCGGCCAACTTGGACTTATGGCTACTATAAATTTCGTCTTTTTGGTGAGTCTCAAACAAAGGAGCTAAAGCTGTATTGGGAAGACGACACAGTTGATTCGTTCTCCTTCAACTCAAGCTTTAAAGAAGACCGAATGAAGACGTTGCGTGCGCCTAAGCCGTAGACTGTTGCTTTTTGGATAGGATGGTGCGGATCTGCTGGACAACCTTGAACGCTTCGTCAATGAGTAAAAGTAAGTCCCGGGCCTTGACAGGCTTTTGAAGAAAATCGAAAGCCCCTAGTTCAAAGGCCAACGCCTGTTTCTCATCATCCCCCTTACCCGTCAAAAATATGACGGGTGCGTTGATCGAGCGATTGCGGATGAGTTGAAACATCTCAATCCCATCCATCACGGGCATGAGAAGATCAAGAATGATCACATCGATGGGGTGATTCTTGAGCACATCTAAGCCTTCTTTCGCTCCCAATGCAGTTTGCACACTGAAGTTGGTATGGGTCTCAATGATTTCTTGAAGCACCTCGACGATATCAGGGTTATCGTCCACTAAGAGTATCGTCCCGAGCTTTTCTTGGCTATCTTGCTTGTTTATACTCATAAATCTTCGCCTGTTTCGTCTGTTACCAAGCTATCGGTGGATTCCTTAAGTGTCCTAAGAAAGAATCTCTAAGTATCTGACAGGACCCCAGTCTGACCTCACCAAGATTATCAGCTATAATAAAATCAAGCAGATTTTTACAGGGGAGTATGAAGTGAAGCCACCCATGGTACGTACCGCTCTAGTAATATTACCCATGGCGTTGATAGTGAGCTTACATTGGTCTTGCGACCACTTTCGCACCCGGGCTCGCGCCTACAACCTTGATACGGTAAGCCCTTACGGCAACTATTCTCGGGATGAGCTGGAGCTGCGGGATATCAGCGATTTCTACAAAAGGGTCTTTGGTGGTTCCGAAGACGATTACTGGACCGAGTGGAGCAAGCTCGACGAGTTTAAATCAGGTTCGGTGACCTTAGATCGTATCCCTTACCTTGATTCATGGTATCCAGAAAGGCAAAAGGGAACCAACATCGAGGGGGCTTTGACAAAGTATGACAAAGTTTTTAATGGCAGTGAATTGCTAGCAACAGATTGGGAAGCCAAGTACAACAGTCGCGAGGAACCGAGCTGGTATGGGCACTGTAATGGAACATCTGTGGCGGCCGCTCGCTTTCAAAACCCCTTAGTGCCTGTAGGGCGACCCGTGGGCTGTGAGCAAACCAATACCTGCATCGACTTTTTCGAGCCGCGAGACATTCGTGCGCTGCTATCTGAGATCAATATGAATGCCAAGGCTAAATTTATCTCCGGAAATCGATGTCGCAAGCCGCAAAGTGAGTTGGATGCACTCCCAGCAATTCGCACTGACCCCACCACCATGGATGACTGTGATGATGTAAATCCCGCGAGTTTTCATGTTGGTTTGGTCAACTTTCTAGGGCGTAAAAAGCAACCGGTAATCTTCGATATGAATCGGGATATTCAGGTGTGGAACTATCCTATCTATGAATACAGTTATACCTCTGAAGAATTAGCAACAGAAGAGCTGGCTCTGGAAAGACTGGGACTTAACTTGGATCAATGGGTCTTTAATCCTGATGCGAAGTCATGGCAATTTATTGAAATGACTATATCCTATCGAAAGGCTCGCAGTGATTTTCAAGGAGCAGGCACAAAGCCTGATCCCAGTAAACTCGTCTATACCTACATCCTAGAACTTGATGGGGAAGGGCGCGTGGTTGGTGGTGAGTGGGTCGGAGAGAGCCGTCGGAGTCACCCCGACTTCCTTTGGATGGCGTTTGAGCCAGCGCCGCCTACAGGTAGCTCTTCGAGAGGAAACCCGCATGTGGATGTTGATGAAGTGATCAGCATCTGGGCTGAATCCGTAGGTCTTGATCCGAACAACCCCTTCCGCGACAAGCCAGGTAATACCTATGATATTCGCTTCTATCCTAAACCAGATATTGAGTGGGGCTTCGTTGAGGGTTACTATCAGGTGCTGCTTGACGGCGGTAGTTCGGGGACCATCTTCCGAGGCAAAAAGTCTCATCTGCGAATCATCGTTGAAGAGCCCTTGAAGAAAGGGAGCGAAGTTGAAGTGTTTCTAAATGGTGACTCCTTAGTGAGGAAAGCTCCAGCTGACGGCCGTTTGGACTTAGTCTTTGACTCACCGAGAGGTGTCAACTATCTTCGATTCGAGTGGTTTACAGATCCCGATAACCTGGCGTTAAAGGCGTCTGAGGTCAATTGGGAGTTTCGCTACTACGCGATGTGAAAGGCGGTATGCAAGTTCTTTGGATCTCAGGTGGAGCTATTATAGGCGCGCTGACTCGATACGGAGCCCAGCTCTTGATCGCCCAATGGACTCCACTTCCCGCAGGCACCTTGCTTGTCAACCTTCTGGGGTGCTTTGGAATTGGCTATGTATATGGCATTGCCCAGTCATGGCCTTTGGATGTTCGACTCGGTCTTGTTACTGGTTTACTCGGCGCTTTGACGACAATGTCGTCGTTCGTTATGGACCTTTTTCAAATGGCTGAACAAAGGCGATGGTGGCTACTGACTGCGTGGATCTTAGTAACGGTTGTCGGTGGGTTTATCTGCTGTGCTCTGGGGGTATTTCTCGGGCAGAGGCAGGTGGCTTAATGGTATAGTTCTAGGTCGGCCTACGAAGCCCAAGAGCCTTTCGAAGCCCTTGGATTTCGTAAGCAGTTATGCTTCAAGTTCAAATTAGAATTTGATCTCGTTTAGTACAGACTCATTGACTTTGACATTGGCTTTCTTGCGAAGCTCTTCAATCAAATCCTTGCGACCGTTGCGTTTGATCGTTTGCTCAACCTGATCTTTCTTGTCTTCAAACTTCACGTCGTCACCACCACGAACGTCCGTAACTTTGATGATGTGCCAGCCGAACTGAGTTTTAACGAGCTCGGGGTGAACCTTGTCTTTTGCGGTTGAGAAAGCAGCTTTTTCGAATGCAGGTACCATGCGGCCTGGTCCGAAGTAGTTAAGGTCACCACCACGAGATTTGCTTGGGCCTGTGGAATGCTTTTTCGCTAGCTCAGCGAAGTCGGCACCACCCTTAGCTTCCTTGAGAACTTTTTCGGCAAGTTCCTTGTCTGCTTCCTTGAGAAGGATGTGCGAAGCACGAACTTCTTTGTTGCTGAACTGCTTCTTATTATTCTTGAAGTATTCTTTTAACTTTTCTGGCTTAGTGTTAGCTTCGATGTACTGCTCAACATAGAGTCTTGATAGAATTTCTTTGCGGGCGGCTTCGACCATTTTCTTGTAGCGATCGGAATTTTGAAGCTTTTCTTTTTTCGCTTCTTCTGAAAGGAGCGTGTTGTCGATCATGTGATTCAAAAACTGGGTGCGCACCTGGTTATTGTTCTTAACCATGTCGCCTCGTTCACCTAGATCCTCGACAGCTTGCTTGTATTCCTTAACAGAAATCGCTTCCTTGCCAAATGTGGCAACATTTGCAGCGAGAGCTTGCGGAGTAGCTATAGCGGCGATTGAGGATGCGATTAGAAATGCTTTTTTCATTGTCATTACTCTTCCATGGAAAAAATTAACGTAATTCTGCGGAAAGCTGCTCTTTGAACCAATCAATGAGAGCGTTCACTTCTTTCTCAACTTCCTTGTCAGTCAATGTCTTCTTGTCGGACTGGAACTGGAGGCTAAAGGCCATGCTTTTCTTGCCTTCATCCAGATGCTCGCCCTGATAAACATCGAAAACACGGTACGAACTCAAATTTTTACGCCGATTAAAGCTCTGGAAAGCCTCGGCAAACTGATCATGAGATACCGACTTACCGACCACAAAAGCCAGGTCACGGGTGACCGGTGGAAATTTTATCGTCGATGATTGGTACGCACGCAGTTCTTGATAAGCCTTGTACAACGGCTCCAGATCTAACTCAAACACAATCGGTGGATTTTCAAAATCCAGCTCGCTTGCTTTAGCTGTTCTTGGATGAAGCTCTCCTAAGTAGCCCAGCAATTGATCTTGCCACATGACTAGGGCAGAGGCTGTGGGGTGGAGCCAAGGAATGTCTTGAGCAGTAATTGCTTTAAAGCTGACATCGCGGATGTCGAAGGTTGCGAGGAGGTCCAGAATGGCCTCTTTGCCGTGGAAAAAACTAGAGGCTACTTCGACCTGGTTCCAGGACTTCGCTTGGAACGGCTGATCGATGATACCAGCGACAATATTTCTTTCGATGGGTCGGTGATCTTGCCGAGCGCGACCTATCACATGACAGCCGTTGGTGTCGAGGTAGCTCCATAGAGGATACGCTGCATCCACTTTGTCGTCGATCTTGTAGAAGTTCCGCGCTGATTCAAAAAGCCGGGACCCCTTGATACCGTGGCGCCGGTTTTCTACTAAGGCTTTAACTAGGCTAAAACAATGGCTGGTGCGTAGAAAGCTCTGCTCCTCCACCAATGGATTTGCTAAGGCTACTGTTTGGTGAAACGGGTGCTTCTCTGGAACATTGAATCGTTTCAGATCATCAGTCGAAATGAACGGGAAGCTTATGATTTCGGAAAAGCCTTGCTCTGCCATTGCAAACTTGCACTGGTCTGTGAATTCAATCAGTGGGTTTTCGGGCAGGGTTCCGATCTCCATTTGAGGCAGAGTATAAGGGACCTTATCGTAGCCTTCTAGACGTACAACTTCTTCGATTAGGTCGGTTTCCCTCTCGATATCAAGACGCCATGTAGGAACCTCAAAAAGCATGCGATCATCAGTCTTATCGAGGAATGCAAAGCCTAAGCTTTGGAGGTGCTTGATGCAAGTTTCTTGAGAAATCGTGCGAAGTCCTGTGACTTGCCGCACCCGACTGAGCCTGAGGGCGATTTTGGATTTGATCCGGACTTGGTCGTAGATGTCGATTAGATTCCCTGAAACCACGGGAACATTAGCTTCGATACCTTGGTCGATCTGTTCTTTGGTGGCGTCTTGGATCAGCTGTGCCACCCGTCGGGCAACAAATGCTGCCTGGTCGATATCAACCCCTCTTTCAAAACGGTGTGATGCTTCCGTATGGAGGCCGTGACGCTTGGCGCTCTTCCTGATCAAGCTAGGGTGGAAGTTTGCAACTTCAATCACAATATTTTTAGTATCAGGTTTGACTTCACTGTTGGCACCGCCCATAACGCCTGCTAGACCCACGGCTTGGTTGGCGTCGCTGATAACCAAGTCATCGCTACTTAAGGTTCTGGTTTGGTCGTCTAGGGTGACAAGAGTCTCGCCTGCTTTTGCACGCCTCACGATGATTTCTTGCCCACCGATATCCCGCTCGTCATAGGCATGGACAGGCTGACCATTTTCTAACATGGCATAGTTTGTAGCGTCGACAATTAAGTTGATAGGACGCATGCCTGAGTTTAATAGTCTGGATTGCATCCACACGGGGGAAGGAATTACTGTAACATTTCTTACGTATAAAGCGCAGAAACGGCCACATTCTTCCTGGTTTTCTATTCGAACTGACACATGTTCAGATGTTTCGAGGGTGCCATCACCAAATGTTTTTGGGACGAATGGTTCTTTGAGTTCAAGCTCTAGCTTTGCAGCCAAGTCTCGGGCAAGGCCAACATACCCAAGGCAGTCACTGCGGTTTGGGGTGAGGCCAATCTCCAGAACCGTGTCTTTTAGATTGAATACATCAACTATAGAGCGACCAATTTTTAGTTTAGGGTCAAGCTCCATGATGCCGTCGCTATCATCAGAAAGGCCCAGTTCTGATCCTGAGCAGAGCATTCCAAAAGACTTTTCACCACGGATCTTTCCAGCTTTGATTTTAAAATCTTCAGGTAAGACAGCTCCGATTTTGGCGACTGCGACGGTAAGATCGGCGCGGGCGTTAGGGGCACCACAAACAATATTGAGTGGCTCAGATTCACCGACATCCACTTGGCAAACTTGAAGTTTATCAGCATTCGGATGCTGCTCAGCTTGCAGTATCTTGCCAACGACAACATCGCCTTGCAGGGGCGTTGCATCCTCGCTACCCTCGACTTCGAGGCCGAGGTTGGTGAGGGCTTTTGCGATGTCATCTACAGGGACATCGGCGATGTCTACATATTGATTTAACCAGTTGATTGAAACTTTCATATACGTTAGCTCTTTGCTTGTCTGGACTAAGAATTATGGTTGTATGGGAAACTGTCCGAGGAATTGCTGGTTACCCTCAAATAGCTGCCTGAGATCTTGAAGGCCGTAACGCAGCATGGCAATGCGGTCGATACCGAAGCCAAAAGCAAAGCCTGTATAGCGCTCACTATCGACCCCCACAGCTTCGAATACATTAGGGTGAATCATCCCTAGACCACCAATTTCAAGCCATCCGGTCTGACTACAGATGCGACAACCTTTGCCTCGACAGGATACGCACTGAAGATCGACTTCTCCCCCGGGCTCAACGAAAGGAAAGTAGCTTGGTCGCAAGCGAGTTTCGAGGTCGTCGCCGAAAATGGCCTTCAAAAAGGTGTCGATGACACCCTTCATGTCTCCCATTGAAATGTTTTGGTCAACCACCAAGCACTCGATCTGGTGGAACATGGGAGTGTGGGTTAAATCCGAATCGCAGCGATAGGTTCGCCCTGGTGACACCACTCTCAGGGGAGGCTGTTGATTCATGAGGGCATGGATTTGAATGTTCGACGTATGGGTTCTTAGGACCGTTTTGTCAAAGTCTTTGACGAAGAACGTATCCTGCATATCGCGAGCCGGATGATCATCTTTGAAATTCAAAGAGGAGAAATTGTAGAGATCCAAATCAACTTCCGGGCCGTCGTAAACTGTGAAACCCAGTTTTCGAAATTCCTTTAGCAGCACCCGTCTCATGAGAGTCACTGGGTGCAACGATCCCTTGGCTCCGCTGCTTTGAACTGGCAGCGATATATCGATCGGCGCTTGATCCAATTTTTGTTGGATCAGAAACTCCTCTGCTTCAGCCTTCAATTCCTCGATAGCTGACTCAATTTTAGAGCGCGTCTTATTGATGATTTTACCTGCTTCAGGGCGGTCATCCTTGCTGATGTTACGCATCTGTTCCATGATGCTGGTGACCTGTCCCTTTCGGCCGAGAAAAGCAACCCGAAGCTCCTCCACGCCTTTGGCAGAGGGGTTGGCTGCTAACGCTGACTTTTGCTCAGCGAAAGCCGATTCCACTTGATTCGCTTGATCTTGTATTGTGTTCAGAGTTACGTCACTCATGTTTTATCCGTTATCCATTCTTTACGTCTTTAAGAGCCTGTGCTAGACGGCTCAATCCTTCTTTTAGCTCCTCATCACTCGTGGCGTAACTTAGGCGTAGAAAGCCAGGAACACCAAAGGCCTCTCCTGGTACCATGGCTACATGATGGGTATCAAGCAGGTATTCGCTGAATTTAAAAGAGTTATGATTCTCATACCCCGGTGCCTTGTCCAGGGCGTCTCTTACGTCGATGAAGATATAAAAGGCCCCCTCGGGAGGGACCATACTGACATCTTCCATAGAGTTGATCAACTCTTGGGCTAAATTTTTTCGTCCTTTTAGAAGGTCCATCTTGTCGGCCATCAGGTTTGCCCCCCGCTTCAGAGCTTCGACCGATGCTAGCTCGATAAACGGTGGTAAGCAGGTAGAGGACTGCGTCTGCAGGGTTTTGACTAGTTTTGCCACGGGCTCAGGGCCTGCCATATAGCCGACTCTCCAGCCTGTCATGGCAAAGCCTTTGGAAAGGCCGTTGACGATAATATAGCGATCGTGCAGCTCGGGAACCAATGCACCAATGGAGTGGTGTGGCTCCGCAAATGACATATACTCATAGATTTCGTCGGAAACGAGCCACCAGGGCTTATCTTTCAAGTATTCCCCGATGGCGAGAAGCTCGTCTTTCTTGATCACGTAGCCGGCTGGATTATTGGGCGATGTCAGGATCAGAGCCTTGGTTTTCGGACTCACATGGGCTGCGATCATTTCGGGGGTGAGTCGTGGTGCTTGATGATCTTCTGGCATAGGAATAATCACAGGTGTAGCTCCTGCTGCTAACACTTGTGCGGTGTAGCTGACCCAGTAAGGAGCTGGGATAAGAACTTCATCTCCTTCATTGAGAGTCGCCAAAAATAGATGGAACAGGATCTCTTTCGCACCCATGCCTACTACGATTTGCTCTGGCTTAAAGCTAAGCTTGTTGTCTCGCTTTAGCTTTTCAATGATCGCATCCTTAAGTTGCGGGCTGCCACCAGCGGGCCCGTACTTTGTTTTGCCTTCCTTCAGGGCTTGAACAGCCACGTCGATAATCTCAGGATGTGTCGTAAAATCTGGTTCTCCCACCGCAAAGTTAAATACCTTATGGCCGGCTCTGGCTAGCTCCTTTGCCTTGCCATTCAGTGCTACAGTGGGGGACGGTTTCAGTGCCGAGATTCTCTTTGACAATTCCATGAGCTACCTCTGTTTGTATCGTGGTCGTATGTTGTCCCTATTAAGCAGGTTTAGGTGGCTATTGACAAGGCTTAATTGGCCCTGTGAGAGGGTGTTGGCACGGCCTTTCAACGATTATGAGGGAAACAGATTTAAGGGTATTTAGGACGAGAAAAGAGGGGTGGGACGCACCATTAAAGACGTATTGATTTGCTAGGGGAACCCACCACTCATACAGGTGGGTGCCTTCCCAAACGCTTCAGGCTTCCCCCGTCGCTTGAGCGGGGGGCTTGCGCACCACGGCTGGATCCAGGCTCCCTAGTTACTATTCATCGGTTCACCTGCATCAATCAGAACGTCTGGTACATCCCGTTGGTAAACCTAACATACTTTTCTAGGATTGCCAGTGAAAGCTCGTTGCTCTGAGCGCCCCCGTTCCCTCAAAGCCGAGAGGAAGCGCAGTTTCTGATAATTTCTCTTTCCATTTGGGAGCCCCCTCTATAAGGTTGCATTCCCATGTGTTCGAATGACGTAAGGAGGTCTCATGCCGGAGCCAACGCTCTTCGTGGTCGCGACACCCATCGGCAATCTTGACGATCTGTCGTTGCGAGCCAAAAAAGTATTGGAGCATGTCGATATAGTTGCCGCAGAAGACACTCGCAGGGCAAAGCAGCTGATGAGTCATATTGGTATTGAAAAGAAGGAGCTTATCAGCTACTACGATCACGTGGAAGCCAGCAAGGCGCCCCAGTTCATTGCCCGGATCAAGGAGAACTCACTTCAGATGGCCTTGATCTCAGACGCTGGAACCCCTTGTGTGTCAGATCCTGGCTTCCGTCTGGTCGCAGAAGCGCACCAATGTGGTGTCCGGGTTGTTCCTATTCCTGGAGCGTCAGCGTTAACAAGTCTGGTTTCTGCCAGTGGTCTACCTAGTGATCGCTTTCAATTTGTCGGGTTTTTGCCCCATAAAGAATCCGCGCTACAAGGGGAAGTTGAGTCTTGGCAAGGGTACTCTGGGTCGGTTATTTTTTACGATTCAACCCGAAGGCTCAAGAAGTCCTTGGGATTTATTAAGAGATTTCATGGCAGCGCGCAGATCGCTATTGGGCGAGAAATCACTAAGCTCCATGAAGAAATTCATTGCCTAACCATTGATGACGCCTTGCTTTGGTGTGAGCGACACGAAAGCCTGAAGGGGGAGGTTGCCGTCATGGTCGCAAATCTTGGGGCGGCAGATGCAGGTGAGACCATGGATCTAAGTCGTCTCGAAGACCAGCTCAAAGCCGAACTGGATGCTGGTAAGCGCTTTAAAGAAATATTGAAGCAATATAAAGACTGTGGCTTACCTCGCCAGGATTTGTATCAATTGCTTATTACCATAAAGGAAAAAAAATCGTGAAACGGACTCCGCCTGAGCTACTACCTATCAATCCACAGGTTAAACGTCGAACACTCTTGGGTCTATGTATTGGCCTCCTGGGTGGTAGTGTGATGGTCTTCACCGTCGTATGGAGTGGCACGAAGGCTCACTTGGAGAAAAAGAAAGCTGAAGCCAGTTCTACTTTGACTCCGAGTCAAGGACAAGAAACCTCGACGCCTCTCCAAGAGCCGAAGAAAGAAGCTCCTTAAGCCGCTGGCTTTTCCTTCTTCTTGAATTCCCTTGGGTGAGATTCAAGCTCCTTTGCAGCTTGGGTTGCCGCAATTTTATAGGCCTCTGCTAAAGTTGGATAGTTGAAGATGACCTCGTCGACTATCTTGTCAATAGGGGTCTCGCTCATCATAAAGCATTGTCCA
The DNA here is from genome assembly GCF_900177345.1 of Pseudobacteriovorax antillogorgiicola. NCBI lineage: Bacteria > Pseudomonadati > Bdellovibrionota > Oligoflexia > Oligoflexales > Pseudobacteriovoracaceae > Pseudobacteriovorax > Pseudobacteriovorax antillogorgiicola. The sequence continues at coordinate 613 of NZ_FWZT01000033.1, read as the reverse complement.
ATATGCACTAGGTTGGCGGCGTCTGAGCCAACAATATGGGTTCCTATGATCTTGTGAGTCTCGCGGCACACTATGAGTTTTAGCATCCCGTAATGATCACCACGGATGTAGCCGCGGGCTAGCTCATCGTAGTGAGCTTTACCAACGACATAAGGCTTGCCTTCTGCTATCAGCTCTTCTTCGGTCTTGCCAACGGAAGACATTTCAGGAATTGTGTAGACCCCCATGGGAAAAACCTTTGGAAAGCGAAGCTTGGGGCCGCCGAAAGCATGGCACATAGCGATACGGCCTTGTTCCACTGAGGTGCAAGCTAAGGCTGGAGGGCCAATAATATCCCCGGCAGCATAGATGTTGGGAACAGCAGTTTGAAAAAAGTCGTTCACTGAGATCGCACCCCGGTCATTGGTTTCCACCCCAACCCTTTCCAAGCCTAGCTTCTGGCTGGTTGATACCCGTCCCGCAGAGAAAAAGAAAAGATCGCTTTCAATCACCTCTTTCTTAAAGTGGCTTTTCACCTTGGGGCCGCAGGTCTCAATGTGGTCGAGCTTGTAACCTAAACGAAACTCTACTCCCATATTTTCCATGGAGCGCTTTAACTCCTCTGCTATCTCTT